>NZ_JBWZET010000001.1:0-16911 GCF_056722145.1 Rhizomicrobium sp.
CTTCTCGGATGTCGCTTCCGCATGCATGTCGATCACCACCGCATCGGCGCCCTCGCCCAAGGGACAGGCGCCAAGCTCGTGTTCGGCGGCGGCGAAGGGATCGTCGAGCGCATCCATGAAGACGCGGCCCATCAGGTTCAAGACCAGCACGCGCTGACCGGAGCGGGTCTCGTAAAGCCCGGCGCCCTTGCCCGGCACGCCGGGCGGATAATTGCGCGGACGCAGGATGCGGTCCTCGTCGTCGATGAAACCGAGTATCTCGCGCTGGTCGGCCCAATGGTTGCCGGTGGTGATGACGTCGACACCGGCGCCGAACAATTCGTCGGCGACGCCGCGGGTGAGGCCGAAGCCGCCAGCCGCGTTCTCGCCGTTGGCGATGACGAAATCGGGCGTGAGACGGGCCTTCAGCCGCGGCAGCTCGCTGACGACGACGTCCCGTCCGGGGCGACCGATGATGTCGCCGATGAAGAGGATGCGCATGGCGCCCTCATAGCATATAACGCCGCGGGCACCAGCCCGCCGGCGTCACAAAACGGCCACGAGGCGGGTGCACGCAGCGGTCGCGATGATGCGATTGCTGATGCATTTCCTCGCCGCGATGGCGATGGCCGGAGCGCTCCTGATGGGGGCGGCGGGAACCTTCGCCTGGCCCGGCGCCTGGATCCTGATTGCCGCCTTCGGCGGCGGCGCGCTGGCGATGGCGCTGTGGTTGTACCGCCACGATCCCGCTCTGTTGCGCGAGCGCAGCGGGCTGGGGAGCAAGCAAAAGCCCGCCTTCGACCGCATCCTGTTGCCGCTCGCCAATCTGGCCCTGCTCGGCTGGCTCATTGCGATGGGGCTCGATGCCCGCTGGAACGGCACCGCTGAGCTGCCGCTCGGCGCCAATCTTGCGGGCGGAGCGCTGATCCTGGTGGCGTTTGCGCTCGTCATCCGGGTGATGCGGGAAAACACCTTCGCCACCGCCTTCGTCCGCACCCAGCCCGAGCGCGGCCACCACGTCATCGCCACCGGCCCCTACCGGATCGTGCGTCACCCGATGTACGGCGCCGCCAGCCTTGCCTACGCCGCCATGCCGCTGACGCTGGGCTCCAAATGGGGCTTTGCCGGCGTCCCGGTGCTGGTGGCAGTGCTCGCTGTACGCAGCCTGTTCGAGGAAGGCTTGCTCAAGCGGGATCTTGAGGGTTATTGCGAATACACGGCCAAGGTGCGGTACAGGTTCATCCCATTCGTCTGGTAGCCAAGGACTCCATGCAAGCGATCGTCTTCGACTTTTTCGGTGTGATCTGTTCGGAAATCACGCCGTTCGTACTGCCGAACTACATGTCGGAAGAGGCGGCAGTCGCCTACAAGGCCAGCGTGGTGGAACGGGCCGACCGCGGCGAAATCGATCTGGCGGAAGTGCTGGACCACCTTTCCCACCTGACCGGCGCCGCACCGGCGACGCTCGAATCCGCGTTCTGGGACTGCGTCAAGATCAATCCCGAAATGGTGGCGCTGATCGAGCGGCTGAAAGGGCGCTACAAGACCGCGCTGCTCTCCAACGCGATGCGGCCGTTTCTTGACCAGATCCTCGAAAAGCACGATTTGAAGCGGCTTTTCGATACCATGGTGATCAGTTGCGAGGAGCACGTCACCAAGCCCGATCCCGCCATCTACCGGCTGATGACGAGCCGCCTCGGCGTGCCGGCGGAGGACTGCTTCTTCACCGACGATAACCTGGTCAACGTCACCGCGGCGCGCGGCGTCGGCATCCAGGCGGTGCAATATCGCGGCATGGCCGAACTGGTCGGCGACCTCAAGGCAGCGGGCGTTCTGTAAGCCCTACTGACAAAACCGGGTAAGACCGTCCTCGGTCAGCACCGCATCGAGGCGCTGGTCGTGCTCGCCATGCGGCACGACACCGACCGCCTGGCCCGCATAAGCGATGCCGATCGCGGTGACCAGTCCCACCGCGCGCAACGCCGCCAGCGTGCGGTCATAATAGCCGCCGCCATAGCCAAGGCGGTGCCCGGCACCGTCGAACGCCAGCAGCGGCACCAGCAACACCTCGGGAACCGCCAGCGGGCAATCGGGATGGGGTTCGCGCTGGCCATAGGCGTGGGTGACCATCGCATCACTCTCGCACCAGCGATGAAAGCGCAGCGGTGCAGCGGGCGCCACGATAGCGGGCAGCGCAAGCGGATGTCCTCGCGCGGCGAGCGCCAGCATCAAGGGCCGGGGATCGGCCTCGTCGCGAAAGGCGGCATAGCCGGCAACCACCGCACCGGGACGGAGCGCCAGCGTATCGGCATAGGCGGCCAGCCGCGTCGCGTGGGCCGGTTGGGCCAGCGCCCGACGACGGCGGTCCGCCTCGCGGCGCAGATCGGATTTCGCAGTCATGACGGCGGCAAGATAGCCCTCGCCGCCGCCCCCTCAAGTTATTTCGTGCGCCGGCGCGAAGCGACGAATAGGCCCGCCGCCAGCAGCAGCAGCGTCGCCGGTTCGGGCACGCCCGGATTGCCATTGCCGCCGCCTCCTCCTCCTCCGCCTCCACCACCGCCGCCGCCAATCGAGCCGCCGGCGTAGGAAAGCCGCCACAGCCCGTCAGAGGAAAAATCGAGCAGCAGCGTGCCGCTCGTCATGTCGGGACCGACGAGATCGCCGCGCGTGCCGCCCGAGGCAATGATCGTCTGCGTGCCGGTCGCCGGATCGAGCAGAACGATGTCGCCGTTGTTGTTGTTGACGATGATCTCGCCGTTCAGCACGCCGCCGGTGATCACGCCGGTGCCGTCCGGTCCGCCGGGGATGAAGGGCGAAGTGAATACCGGCGTCGACGGATCGGGCGTTGCCAGATCGTAGCCGCGAATATACCCGCTGAATTCGCCGTAGCCGGTCTTGCCGTCGGTCGAGACGGTGACGCCATCGAGCCCCGCCGCCGGACCGACCATGGTGACATGGCCGCTGACCGGATCGATGTCGAGCAGGCCATAAGCGTCGCCGGCGAGCAGGTGCCCGGTGACCGGATTGCCCCACAAGCCATAGGCATGGGACACCGTTTGCGACAGGGTCAGCGGCGTCAGGCTCAAATTGGTCGGATCGACGCTGTAATAGCCGCCGCCGAGAACGCCGAGATAAAGCTTGCCGCCGGCGCTGGCGATGCCGGTGGGCGTTCCCGGAGTCGGCGCACCCGACAGCACGCTGGCATAGGTCTGGCCATTGCTGGCAGGCAGCCGCAGCACCTCGCCATGGCTGTAGCCGGCACCATAAATGAAGCCGCCCGGTCCCGAGGTGACTCCGAGAATGCCGTAATAGCTGGAATCGCTGTAGTACTTCGACAGCGAGAAACCGAGGCTGGTTCCGGCCGGCGTCAGCATCAGACTGGCATCGGCAGCGCCCATCAGGGCGACGAGCGCCGCGGCGCCGAACAGCAGGTTGCGAGTCATGGCGTGCACCCCGATAAAGACACGCCCTTAATACAAGCAATCCAGATGCCACATTGCGGAAGCCGCGCCGGGCAAGCCTTTTGGCCAAGCTGCCGCAGCCGTCACGGCAAAACTGTCGTCGCCGATGACGACAACCGGTGGCGTCATTTTGGGGATAGCGGACAGGACCGCCAACGCCGTTGGATGTCGATCCTCACGGGCCTGCATGTGCAGGTGGGCGCCATGTGTCCGAAGCCACGGCCTCGGTCAGGGACAGCTCCCGGTGAGTACCATTAAGGCCCCTGGGCATCACGATCCTGACGCACGAGGCAGTACCTGTCCTCATTCCAATGTAGGGCAGTGGCGGCGCCATCACAATCGGGGCGGTGCGATTAACCACGATTGGGCAAGTTTCCCGCGCAAGCTTCAACCCTAGCCGATTAGCGTGAGGGTGGTAAGGTTGCGCCGGGGTAGGGCGATGAATCCGTTCGAACTGCGCCTGGTGTTGTGGGGATTGACGTTAGCGAGCTTGACGCTCCTGGCGTGGGGCATCTTTCTGTTCTCAAAAGACATCCGCTGGGGCGTCGAAAACACCTTCCGCAGTCAGCGCGTCGCCCTCAAGCGCAAGGCCAACGAACGCCGTCACCGCCGCGAACGCCGCCGACTTCGGCGCCAAGTTTGGCTCGGCAAGGCGCGGACGGCGCTGACCTATTCCGGTTGCGTGCTGGTCGTCGCCACGCTCGCGCCGGCCGTCTTCGGGCTGCTTCACATGGCGCTCAGAGGCTGGGTCGGCGAGCCCTATGCCGCCGGCAGCGCCAGCATGGGCTCGGCTGCCGTCGCCGGCTTCGCGACCGCTTTGTTCGTATCGAGCCTGCGCGGCACCCGAATCGAACTGGCTGAGAAGGTGATCGGCAGCCTGGCGGCCCCCGCCATGCCCGATACCCTGCTCGAAGCCGACCCCATAGCCTTCGAGCCCTATCGCCCGCTGTGGCACGGCCAAACGTCCCACCCCAATTACAATATCCGCCTCGGCACGAAGAACGCCGGCGAATGGATGGTCATCCTGCGACAGCTCGCGAACCCGCCGAACGGCCACTACACCATCGAGCGCCTCGCCGAGCAGATCAAAGAGCTCGAGGACTGGCACGACACCACCGCAAAAAAACTGAAGCACCGCAAGCCCCAGCCCCCGCTGCCGCCCATCAATTGGGTATGCATCACCGACAACACGGGACGGTTCCACGCCGTCCAGGATTACAAGGTTTTCAAGCACCAAATCGCCGTCCGCCGAAACAGCGCCTATGTCGACCTGCTCAATCTGACGACGGAGGAGGAACTGTGGTGTGCCCTGCAGAAACACATGGACCAAGCCCGGGCACAAACCGGTGACGGGGCCGCGGTGTACTACCCCAACGCCATCCCGGGGCTTGAATGCTTCTGGATTGCCAAAGGAGCGACGCGCGAAGCCGCGTTACGGCTGATGCTGGCGCAGAAAAAGTCCGCTGCCATGCTGGTGCGCGATGCCGAGCTCGGCATTCAGGCCGGCGTCATTACCGCGAAAAAGCTCGCTGAACAAATCCTGTTCGAGCCACTGGCAGGAACCGGCCTTGATGGCGTCGCGCTGGACCCAACCGGGCACGCCGCGCCGCCGGGGCTGCCGCCGCAGCCGCCGTGCTAGAACATTCACACGAGATCACGTCGTTCATCTTTCCTCCCCCGCGCCGACAGATCCTTTCACGCCGCTCCGCCGGCAAAAAAGCGGGGGAGGAAAGAATGATCTCGCTTGAACGTCCGACGTGCTAGGCCGCTTTCAGTTTCGCGGCGATGTCCTCGATCCGCTTGACGGCGTTTTCCAGCACATCGGCGGCGAGGCTTTCGGATTCGGCAACCCGGCCGCTGGCTTCGGCGTGCTGGCTTTTTTCGCCCGCCAGCTCCTGGCGCGCGGTTTCAAGCTGCGCCGTGGCGGCGTGGAGTTCGTCGGCCAGCAAGAGAGCCGCCATCAGGATCAGGCGCTGGTCGCCGACCTGCCCGACGGAACCCAGAAGTTCCTGGATTTTGCTGTCGACCTCG
Source organism: Rhizomicrobium sp. (assembly GCF_056722145.1). NCBI lineage: Bacteria > Pseudomonadati > Pseudomonadota > Alphaproteobacteria > Micropepsales > Micropepsaceae > Rhizomicrobium > Rhizomicrobium sp. The sequence continues at coordinate 5,472 of NZ_JBWZET010000001.1, forward strand.
GCGGCGAGCGCCTTGAGATGCTCTTCTTCGCCATCGTCGCAGGCGATCGTGTAAGCCCGTCCGTTCACCATGACATTGACGAGGGGCATGCAAAACCTCCGAATCTGCAACGAAATCAACAAGCCACCGGTCGGATGCGGCCGGAAGTGACAAGTTTGAGTCAGCCGCCGCGGCCGAGCGCGGCGCGGATTTCGGCAATGGCGCCGTCGAGTCGGCCCTCCACTTCCTCGGTCAACCCGGTGAGCGAACGGGCATCGTCTTCCAGCGCGGCCACCCGAGCCACCAGTTCCTCGCGCTCGGCATCGAGGCGGGCGATCCGCGCTTCCGCAGCCGCGGCCGATTCGCGCGCCTTGAGCAGGGGTTCAGCCGCTTCTTCCAGTGCATCCAGAGCCTTGGCCAGCCGCTCTGCGGCCACTTCCAATCTGCTCACGGCGTCTCCTTTGTTCCCAACGGGTGCAAGGCCTTATCCGACCTTAGACACGCCGCCGCAGGAGGGTCAACGCAGCCGTGCAATAACTCCTGTGGAGACCCTTGACGACCCAGGCAAAGCCACGTTTAAGCCTGCCAAGCAGTTTCAGCGGCGGCCGATGATCCAACCGCGCGATTCTCAACGTGCTTATCCGCGACGATTTCCGGGCCGGGCCGTTCTGCTGCACCGGAGCCGGTTCAGGCGTTGCGGCGTGAGCAGAGCTTGCCGCCGTCAGCGCGATTGCGCGGTCTTGACGGCCCCGGCAGCCGGCCGCACAAAGGCGCGACGGTAACGCTACCATAAACCAAAAACCGACCAGAGAAGGTACCTCCCATGAGCAGCACGACCCCATCCTTCCAGGACCATACGCGCCTCCTGGCCAACGCCATTCGCGTTCTCGCCATGGACGGCGTGCAGGCGGCCAATTCCGGTCACCCCGGTCTGCCGCTCGGCATGGCCGATGTCGCCACCGTGCTGTTCTCGAAATTCCTCAAGTTCGACGCCACCGACCCGCAGTGGCCGGATCGCGACCGCTTCGTGTTGTCGGGCGGCCATGGCTCGATGCTGATCTATTCGCTGCTCTACCTGAATGGCTATCCCAAGATCCGCCTCGACGACCTCAAGGGCTTCCGCAAGCTGACCAGCCACTGCGCCGGTCATCCCGAATTCGGCATGCTGCCGGGCATCGAAACCACCACCGGCCCACTCGGCCAAGGCTTGGCGAACGCCGTCGGCATGGCGATGGCCGAACGCATTCTCGCGGCGCGCTATGGCGATGAGCTGGTCAACCACAAGACCTACGTCTTCGCCGGCGACGGCGATCTGATGGAGGGCATCAGCCACGAGGCGATCACCCTCGCCGGCCATCTCAAGCTGAGCAAGCTGGTGCTGCTCTATGATGACAACCACATCTCGATCGACGGTGCGACCTCGCTGTCGGATTCGACCGACACCATCAAGCGCTTCGAGGCCGCCAACTGGGCGACGCGCCGCATCGACGGGCAGAATGCCGACGAGATCGCCGAGGCCCTGACCTGGGCGCAGACCAGAGACAAGCCGGTGATCATCGCCTGCCGCACCACCATCGGTTTCGGCTCGCCGAAAAAGGCCGGTACCTCCAAGGCCCACGGCGAACCGCTCGGCGCCGACGAAGTGCTGGCGACCAAGAAGAACCTCGGCTGGCCGTCGCTCGAACCCTTCTTCGTCCCCGACGAACTCCTCGCCGAATGGCGTGCCATCGGCGTTCGGGGCAAGGGCGCCCATGCCGAATGGCAGGCCCGCTTCGACGCCTCGGCGAAGAAGGCCGAGTTCGAAGCCGCGCTGAAAGCCGATGTGCCGGCGGAAACCCTCGCCGCCCTCAACGAGGTCAAGAAGAAGGCGTCGGAAGAAAAGCCGGCGGTCGCCACCCGCAAGGCTTCCGAAATGGCGCTGGAAGCCATCAACGGCACCTGGGCGCTGACCATCGGCGGTTCCGCCGACCTGACGCCGTCGAACAACACCAAGACCAAGGACCTCAAGGACATCACGCCGGAGGATTTCTCCGGCCGCTACATTCATTGGGGCATCCGCGAATTCGGCATGGCGGCAGCGCTCAACGGCCTCTGCCTGCATGGCGGCGTCGTGCCCTACGCCGGCACCTTCCTGGTGTTCTCCGACTACTGCCGCCATGCCGTGCGGCTGTCGGCGCTGATGGGCATTCGCGTCATCTATGTCTTCACCCATGACTCGATCGGCGTCGGCGAAGACGGCCCGACCCATCAGCCGGTCGAACACGTCGCCGCATTGCGTGCCATTCCGGGACTGCGCGTCTATCGCCCTGCCGACGTCGTCGAAACCGCCGAAGTCTGGGCCACCGCGCTCGCCGACAAGAACCATCCCAGCGCGATGATCCTGTCGCGCCAGAACATGGCGACGTTCCGTACCCTGCACACCGACGAGAACCTCGCGGCCAAGGGCGCCTATGTCGCTGCCGACGCGCCGAACGCGAAAGTGACGCTGATGGCAACCGGCTCGGAAGTCGAAGTCGCGTTCAAGGCGCGCGACCTCTTGGCGGCCGAAGGAATCGCGGCGCGCGTGGTGTCGATGCCGTCGTGGGAACTGTTCGAGCAACAAAGCGCAACATACCGTGAAAGCGTGCTCGGCACCGGCACGGTAAAAGTGGCAATTGAGGCAGGATTGCGGTTTGGTTGGGACCGCTACATTGGTTCTGATGGCGCTTTCGTGGGCATGTCGGGCTTTGGCGCCTCGGGACCGGCCAAGGAAGTTTACAAGCACTTCGGCATAACTGCCGAACATGCGGTAGAGGCGGCAAAAAGTGCATTGAAACGGTGATGTTTGAGGCTTAAGTCAGCGCTGTCAAATGAAGGGATTCTAGGAGGTACATATGGCCATTCGTGTTGCTATCAACGGCTTCGGCCGCATCGGTCGGTTGGTGTTGCGTTCTATCGTGAAGTCCGGTCGTCGCGATATCGAAGTCGTCGCGATCAACGACCTCGGCCCGGTCGCCACCAATGCGCATCTGCTGCGCTATGACTCGGTGCACGGCCGTCTCGACGCGTCGGTGTCGGTGGATGGCGATATCATGACCGTCGCCGGTCATAAGATCAAAGTGACGGCGATCAAGGATCCCACGCAGCTGCCGCATAAGGATCTCGGCGTCGACATCGCAATGGAATGCACGGGCATCTTCTCGGCCCGCGACAAGGCGGCGATGCACCTGACCGCCGGTGCCAAGCGCGTGCTGGTTTCGGCCCCGTCGGACGGCGCCGACCTGACCGTCGTCTACGGCGTCAACCACGACAAGCTGACCAAGGATCACCTGGTCGTGTCCAATGCCTCCTGCACGACCAACGGTCTCGCCCCGGTCGCCAAGGTGCTGAATGACAATTTCGGCATCGAGAAGGGCATCATGACCACGATCCACTCCTACACCGGCGACCAGCCGACGCTGGACACGCTGCACAAGGATCTCTATCGCGCCCGCGCTGCGGGTCTGTCGATGATCCCGACCTCGACCGGCGCCGCCAAGGCCGTCGGCCTGGTGCTGCCGGAACTGAAGGGCAAGCTCGACGGCATCTCGGTGCGCGTCCCGACCCCGAACGTTTCGCTGGTCGATCTCAAGGTCGTGCTCAAGAACAACGCGACCAAGGAAGAGATCAACGCCAAGATGAAGGAAGCCTCGGAAGGCTTCTTGAAGGGCATCCTCGACTACGTCGAAGATCCGCTGGTGTCGAGCGACTTCAACGGCTGCCCGGCCTCGTCGTCCTTCATGGCGCCGCAGACCAAGGTGATCGAAGGCAACATGGCCGCGGTCTATTCCTGGTACGACAACGAGTGGGGCTTCTCGAACCGCATGGTCGACACGGCCCTCTGCCTCGCGAAGTTCATCTGAACGTAATACGAGGGGCGCTCCGGCGCCCCTACCCTTTCGGGCGCGCGAGGCTTTTCATGGCTTCCCGCGCCCTTTTCATTCCTCCCGTGCGCCCATGACGGCGCGCCCGAAATATCCGGCGGGCCCATGACGGCCCCCACCAACCCGAAGGACCTCTTTCCATGGCCACCACCTTCCACACCATCGACGACCTCGACGTTGCCGGCAAGCGCGTGCTCGTCCGCGCCGACTTCAACGTGCCGATGAAGGACGGCGTCGTCACCTCGACGACCCGCATCGAGCGCCAGGCGCCCACCATCACCGATCTCGTCGCCAAGGGCGCCAAGGTCATCATCTGCTCGCACTTCGATCGTCCCAAGGGCAAGGTCGTGCCGTCGATGAGTCTGAAGCCGGTCGCCGCGCCGCTGTCCAAGATCATCGGCAAGCCGGTCGCCTTCGCCGAGGATTGCGTCGGCCCGGTGGCCGAAGCCGCGGTCGCCAAGATGAACGCCGGCGACGTGCTCCTGCTCGAAAACACCCGCTTCCATGCCGGTGAAGAGAAGAACGATCCGGAACTGGCCAAGCAGATGGCGGCGCTGGCCGACATCTATGTCAACGACGCCTTCTCGAGTGCCCACCGCGCCCATGCCTCCACCGAGGGCGTTGCCCACCTGTTGCCGAACGCCGCCGGCCGCTCGATGCAGGCCGAACTCACCGCCCTGTCGAAGGCCTTGGAGACCCCGGTGCGCCCGGTGATGGCCGTCGTCGGCGGCGCCAAGATTTCGTCCAAGATCGGCGTTCTGGAAAACCTCTTGAAGCGCGTCGACATCCTGGTGATCGGCGGCGCCATGGCCAACACCTTCCTCGCCGCCCAGGGCAAGAATATCGGCAAGTCGCTGTGCGAAGCCGATCAGTTCCCGACCGCGCTGAAGACCCTGGAAGCCGCCAAGAATTCCGGCAAGCAGATCGTGCTGCCGGTCGATGCCGCCTGCGCCAAGGAATTCAAGGCCGGTGCCGCCCATCGCATCGCCTCGGTGGATGACGTCAAGGACGACGAGATGATCCTCGACGTCGGCCCGGCGTCGGTGGAAGAGTTCAAGAAGATCCTCACCACCACCAAGACCGTGGTGTGGAACGGCCCGTTCGGCGCCTTTGAAATCCCGCCGTTCGACGCCGGCACCGTCGGCGCCGCGACCGCGGTGGCCGATGCGACCCAGGCCGGCAAGCTGTTGTCGGTTGCCGGCGGCGGCGACACCGTCTCGGCCCTCAACACCGCTAAGGTTGCCGACAAGTTCAGCTACGTTTCGACCGCCGGCGGTGCCTTCCTCGAATGGCTGGAAGGCCTGGAACTGCCGGGCGTCGTGGCGCTGGCGGTGAAGTAGTTTTCCCTTCGCAACCGAAGGGTGAGCGTCCTACAGTGAGCCCCTGTTCCATGCGGAACGGGGGCTTTTCTTTTGAGGATGCGCGATGACTGACGCCGTTGAAAAAATCCTGTCCTGGTACGAGAGCGACAATCCGGGCGTGAAGACCAATCTCGCCCGCATGCTGTACCACGGCAAGCTCGGCGGCACCGGCAAGCTCGTCATCCTGCCGGTGGACCAGGGCTTCGAGCACGGCCCCGACCGCTGCTTCGTGCCCAATCCGCCGGCCTACGATCCGCATTACCATTTCCAGCTCGCCATCGACGCCGGCCTGTCGGCATTCGCCTCGCCGCTCGGCATGCTGGAAGCCGGCGCTGCGACGTTTGCGGGCCGCATTCCGCTGATCCTGAAAGTGAACTCGGCGAACCTGCTGTATCCGAAAGAAGGCCCCAAGACGCAGGCGGTCACCGCCACCGTGCGCGATGCGCTGCGCCTCGGCTGCGTCGCCGTCGGGCTCACCATCTATCCCGGTTCGCTCAAATCCTACGACATGTTCGAGACCGCCCGCGAGTTCGTGGCGGCGGCAAAGGATGTCGGCCTGCCGACGGTGATCTGGTCCTATCCGCGCGGCGAGGAATTATCGAAGGATGGCGAGACCGCCATCGATATCGCCACCTACGCGACGCAGATGGCGGCGCTGCTCGGCGCTCACATCATCAAGGTCAAGCTGCCGACCGCGTTCGTCGAGGCCCACGATGTGGAGGAGCTGTACCACGGCGCCAACGTGCCGACCGCAACGCTGACCGACCGCATCCGTCTGGTGATGAAAGCCGCACTCGGCGGGCGGCGCGTGGTCGTGTTCTCGGGCGGCGCCAAGGCCGATGAGGCCGGGCTTATCGAGCAGGCCAAGGCGATCAAAGCCGGCGGCGGCAACGGCTCCATCATCGGCCGCAATTCGTTCCAGCGCTCGAAAGCAGACGCACTGACGCTGCTGGAGAAGCTGGTGGAAGTGTATCGGGGCTGATCGTCAGCCCATTCAGGGTGTCATCGCCCCGCGAATGCGGGCGACCCGGGTTGTGTTGCTCTACCGTTGGTGTGGAGTTCCCGGCTCGCTCTGAACCTGCAGCGCATGCGTGACCTGGATGGCCCGCATTGGCGGGCCATGACATGATTGTGCCGTGGTGTTATCCGCACGCTTTGCGCTACAACGGCGCTCGATTTCGTCAACCCGACCTGGGCTTCACCACCTGGGTCCCCTTCCCGCCCAGTCGGCGCGCGCTGCGCTCCGCCCGGTCGCCGGGGATGACAATGCAACATGAACCCTGCCGTCTCTACCTCATTACTCCGCCCGCGCTGGAACCCGCCGCCTTTGCCGAGACGCTGAAGCGCGCGCTCGATGCCGGCGACGTCGCCTCGGTGCAGCTTCGCCTCAAGGAGGTGCCCGACGACGATATCGCCCGGGCGGTCGACGTTTTGATGCCGGTGGCCCAATCGCGCGACGTTGCGTTCCTGCTCAACGACTGCCCCGACCTCGCCGCCAGGCTCGGAACCGACGGTGTCCATATCGGACAAGACGACATGGCCTACGCAGAAACCCGTAAGCTGGTCGGGCCGGACCGCATCGTCGGGGTCACCTGCCACAATTCGCGCCACCTCGCGATGGAAGCGGGCGAGGCCGGGGCCGACTATATCGCCTTCGGCGCGTTCTATCCGACGACCACCAAGGACCCGAAAACATCGTGTGAAATCGAGGTGTTGCAGTGGTGGGCCGAGATGATGACGGTGCCGGTCGTCGCCATCGGCGGCATCACCGTGGAAAATGCCGCCCCGCTCATCGCGGCCGGTGCCGATTTTCTCGCCGTTTCGAGCGGAATCTGGGCCCATCCGGCCGGCCCCGCCGCCGCGGTGCGCGCCTTTAACGCTTTGTTTTAGCTGCCTATCTTTGACGCACGTCGGCGGCGTTGTTTTGCCGTATTCACGCGGCTATTTAAGCCCCCGAAGAGATGATGAGGACGACATGACCGTCAAGCTGAAGCCCGGCGTCGTGACCGGCAAGGAATATCGCCAACTGATCGCCGCCGCGAAAGAGGGCGGCTATGCCCTTCCCGCCGTGAACGTGGTTTCGTCCAACGTCCTCAATGCCGTGCTCGAAGGCGCGGCCAAGGCGAAGTCGGACATCATCATCCAGATGTCGAACGGCGGCGCCCGCTTCTATGCCGGCGAAGGCGCACCCGATGCGCACAAGGCGCGCGTTGCGGGCTCGACCTCGATCGCCAAGCACGTTCATCTGTTGGCGGAAGAATACGGCGTCTGCGTCGTGCTCCACACCGACCACGCCAATCGCAAGCTGCTGCCGTGGGTCGATGGTTTGATCGACGTGTCGGAAGAGCATTTCGCCAAGACCGGCAAGCCGCTCTATTCCTCGCATATGGTCGATCTGTCGAGCGAGCCGCTCGAAGACAATCTCAAGGAATGCGCCCGCGTCCTCAAGCGCCTGGCGCCGATGGGCATGAGCCTCGAAATCGAACTCGGCGTCACCGGCGGCGAGGAAGACGGCATCGGCCATGAGCTCGAAGAAGGCGATGTCGGCAATCCGAAACTGTATACCCAGCCGGAAGACGTGCTGCGCGCCTATGAAGTGCTGTCGCCGATCGGCCACTTCTCGGTCGCGGCGTCGTTCGGCAACGTCCACGGCGTCTATGCGCCCGGCAACGTCAAGCTGCGCCCGGTGATCCTGAAGAATTCGCAGGAACTGGTCGCCAAGAAGCACGACCTCAACAAGAACCCGCTCGATCTCGTCTTCCACGGCGGCTCGGGCAGCCCGAAGGAACAGATCGCCGAGGCGGTCTCCTACGGCGTCTTCAAGATGAACATCGACACCGACATGCAGTTCGCCTTCGCCCATGCGGTGGCGGCGGAAGTCGATGCCAATCCGAAGGCGTTCAAGTATCAGGTCGATCCGGAAACCAACGCGCCGTACAAGAAGCTGTACGACCCGCGCAAGTGGCTGCGCGCCGGCGAACTCGGCATCATGGCGCGCCTGGAAGAATGCATGAAGGACCTCGGCTCGATCGGCAAGTCGGTCGTGCAATAGGGTTCGGCAAAAACCGCAGATGAGGCGCTCCGGCAACGGGGCGCCTTTTTTGTTGGAATTGGGCATGATAGCGGTGCGGCGAGATGGCAGGAGCGCTGGCGTTCGCCGGCCAATAAAACCGGAACCCTGAGGGGGCCATGGTGAAGGCGAGCATAAAGCTGATGGCGTGGCTGCGGCGTCGCGATGGCGGGCTGATCATCGCTGCGATCGGCCTTGCCGGGCTTGTCCTGTTCTTCGGCGATTATCTCAGCCACGCCCATCCGCCGCGCGACCGCTGGGGCTACATGCTCGGGCGCGATTTCGTCAACACCTGGATGGGCGCGCGCGCCGTGTTGAGCGGCAACCTCAATGCCCTGCTCAATGTCGATGCCCACAATCTGGCGCTGCTGCATACGCTGGGGCCGATGCCGCCGCACAATTGGTCCTATCCGCCGGCGCTGCTGTTGTTCATCTGGCCGCTCGGCCACTTCGATTATGTGACGGCGTTGGCGCTGTGGTCGCTGATCGGTTATGCGGCCTATGTCGCGGCCTCGGCCAGCTTCGACAAATCGGCGCGCTTTCTGCTGCTGGTGGCGGCGGCGCCGGTGGTGGCGGCCAATCTCTACAGCGGTCAGACCGGCTTCTTCACCGCCGCGGTGCTGATCCTGTTCTTCCGCTTCCTCGACGAGCGCCCGCTTCTCAGCGGCGCCATTCTCGGCCTGATGCTGATGAAGCCGCATCTGGTGCTGCTCTATCCCTTGGCACTGGTGGCGAGCGGACGCTGGCGCACACTCGTGGCGGCAGGCGCCATGGCGCTGGTGCTGGCGGGCGTGACGGCCGCGGTGTTCGGCGCCCATATCTGGCCGGACTATTTCCACATGGTGGTGCCGGTGCAGCGCGGCGTGCTCGATTACGGCGGCGGTTTCCTCACCATGATGCCGACCGGTTTCATGCACGGCCGCATGATGGGCCTGCCGCTGGCGCTGTGCTGGAAGATCCAGGTTCCGTTCACCCTGTTCGGTATCGGCGCGGTAATCTGGACGTATCTCAAACGCCGCGATCCGGTGTTGTCCGCGGCCGTGCTGCTGACCGCCTCGGTGATCGCCTCGCCTTACAGTTTCAACTACGACATGGTGGCGTTCGGCTGGCTGACGGCGATGTTGTGGCCGCGTTTCACCGGTTTCTGGGACCGGGTTCTCCTGGTGGCAGTATGGACGGCACCGCTGACCCTGGTCGCGGCCGGCGAAGTCCATTTGCCGCTCGGTGCCCCGTTCCTGGCGCTTTTCCTGGTGCGCCTTGTGGCCGCCCTGGCGAAGCCGAGCCCGGCCGCGCAATTGCCCTGACCGGGCAAGCCTGCTATCACCCGCGCGCTCTTTCTCACGACCTGAATTTCCCGCGCCGGGAGCGATCCCGGTCGCCCACGAGGTACATCATGGCCAAAATCGCAGGCAACGAAATCCGCCCCGGCACGCTCGTCGAATACGATGGCGGCCTCTGGATCGCGGTGAAGACGCAGGCGGTCAAGCCCGGCAAGGGTGGCGCCTACAATCAGGTCGAACTCAAGAACATCATCACCGGCACCAAGCTGAACCAGCGCTTCCGCTCGGACGAGACCGTCGACGAGGTCTATCTCGAGAAGAAGGACTATCAGTTCCTCTATGCCGAAGGCGAAATGCTGGTGTTCATGGACATCAACACCTACGAGCAGATCGAACTGCAGAAGGATTTCGTCGGCGAACGCGCCCAGTTCCTCACCGACGGCATGAAGGTCATGGTGACGAGCTATGCAGACAAGCCGATCGGCGTGCAGATGCCGCTGCAGGTGGTCCTGACCGTCACCGAGGCCGATCCGGTGATGCGCGGCGGCACCGCGGCCCCCTCCTACAAGAGCGCCGTGCTCGAAAACGGCCTCAAGATCCAGGTTCCCCCGTTCATCGATGCGGGCACCAAGGTCGTCGTGTCGACCGAAGACGGCAGTTACGTGAAAAGAGCTGAAATCTGATGCCCTACCTCTCTCCTGCCCTGAACGTGATGGTTGGCGCGGCCCGCAAGGCGGCGCGTCCTTTGGTGCGCGACTTCGGCGAACTCGAAAACCTGCAGATCAGCCACAAGGGCCCGGCGGATTTCGTGTCCAATGCCGACGAACGCACCGAGCGCATCCTGTTCGAGGAGCTGACCAAGGCGCGTCCCGGCTATGGCTTCCTCGGCGAGGAAGGCGGCTATCGCGAAGGCTCGGACAAGACCCATCGCTTCATCATCGATCCGATCGACGGCACCACCAATTTCCTCCACGGCGTGCCGATCTTCGCGATTTCCATCGCGCTGGAACGTGAAGGCCAGCTGCAGTCGGCGGTGGTCTACAATCCCATTTCCGACGACCTGTTCGTCGCCGAAAAGGGCCATGGCGCCTATCTCAACGACAAGCGCCTGCGTGTCGCCGCCCGCAAGAGCCTGCCCGAGACCCTGATCGCCACCGGCATTCCCTACATGGCCCGCGGCACCGACGCCGAGCGCGAGCGCAGCCTGGCCGAGGTGAAGGCGGTGGTTTCGCGCACCTCCGGCATTAGGCGCTGCGGCGCGGCCTCGCTCGACCTCGCCTACACGGCGGCGGGACGTTTTGACGCGTTCTGGGAGCGCGGCCTCAACGCCTGGGACATTGCTGCCGGCATCCTCTTGGTGAAAGAGGCGGGCGGGCTCGTTACCAACCTCGACGGCTCGTCCGATCCCTTCAGCAACGGCGACGTCCTGGCCGCCAACGAGACCCTGCATCCCCTGCTGATGAAGCTGGTGCAGAACCCGTTCGGTTGAGACGCAGCGGCGAGGTGATTATGGTGGCGTTCGCCTCGTGAGGCTCGGCTGATTCCCATGCGCATCGTCCCCACTCTGACTCTCGCCCTCGTCCTGGCCGCTCCGGCCTGGGCGCAAAACGATGACGTGACCGTAAACGGCGACGCCGCCGGCCAGACCCTGATCGATCCGGCGACCGGCCAGAGCCGCTATGTGCCGCCGCTGCTGCAGCCCTGGCAGGATGAGGCGATCCACTTGCGCCCGCCGGGTCATCACCGCCCCAAAAAGCCGGCGGCGACGACCGCCACAACCCCGGCGCCCACGGTTGCGGCGGCTCCGCCACCCAAGCCGAAACGGCAGCGCGCCGCCGCCGTGACGCC
>NZ_JBWZET010000002.1:0-25317 GCF_056722145.1 Rhizomicrobium sp.
CTCGATTGCGATCCGGCCTTCGTCGACGTCAACGTTCATCCGGCCAAGACCGAGGTGCGCTTCCGCGATGCCGGATTGGTCCGTGGGCTGATCGTCTCGGCGCTGAAGCACGCCATCCATCAGGCCGGTCACCAGGCTTCCACCACGGTCGCCTCCGAAGCGCTGGCCGCGATGAAGCCGCACAGCGGCTGGGAATACCAGCCATCGCTGCCGGTCGAGCCCTATCGTTCGCCCGCCGCCTATGACGCCAGCCGCGATTTCCAGTCGCCGTTCGCGCCCGCAGCCCGCGTCGAATCGATCGAACCGCCGCCGCCGCAAGAGGTTTCGACCCCGCTCGGTGCCGCTCGGGCACAATTGCACGAAACCTACATCGTGGCGCAGACGGCTGACGGCATTGTGATTGTCGATCAGCACGCCGCCCACGAGCGCCTCACCTACGAGCGCATGAAGCGGCAGATGGACGAGGGCGGCATCGCCCGCCAGCCCTTGCTGGTGGCCGAGGTGGTCGATCTCGATTCGGCCGAAGCCACCCGCCTCGCGTCGCGCGCGGCGGAACTCGCCGAGCTTGGCCTCGTCATCGAGCCGTTCGGACCCGATGCCATCCTGGTGCGCGAAACCCCGGCTTTGCTGGGCCAGATGGACGTCAAAGCGCTGCTGCGCGATCTCACCGACGACATTGCCGAAACCGGTGGGGCGCTGTCGCTGAAGGAGCGTCTGGAAGCGGTCGCCGCCACACTCGCCTGCCACACCTCGGTGCGCTCCGGCCGCCGTCTCAATGCCGACGAGATGAACGCGCTGCTGCGCGAAATGGAAAAGACCCCGCACTCCGGCCAATGCAACCACGGCCGCCCGACCTACGTCGAACTGAAACTCGCCGATATCGAGAAACTGTTCGGCCGGCGGTGAGCATTGAACGTCGGCCCTTGGTCTTTCCTCCCCCGCGGTGTCGCGACTAGGACCCGCCGCTCGGTGTCTGAATAGCGGGGGAGGTGGCCGTCAGGCCGGAGGGGGGATTGCGCTGGCGTCGGATCGATCCCCCTCGCGCAATACGCTGTCGCTTTGCGCCGCTGCGCGATCCACGTCCCCCGCTGTTTCAGAATCGCCGTATGTCACACGGAACAGAGCGCCGCGGGGGCGGAAGGACGTTATGTCCCCTCAGTGCAACGACCACTTCACTTCGGCTTTCCACGGCACCGCGATGGGTTGACCGTCTTTCACCGCCGGCTTGTACAGCCACTGGCTGGCGCAGAACACCGCCGCATCATCGAGCATCTGATCGCCGGCCACGACGTGCACACCGGCGGTCGTGCCCAGCAGCGTAATCGTGAAGCCGACCGTGGTCGTGCCTTGCACGCCGAGCCGCACCGCATCGGCGGGATAATATTCCGTGCAGATATGCGGCTTGCCGATAGACTCCGGCGTTTGAATCCCGCTCAGTGTTGTCGACAAGCCGGCGAAACGCGCGCGGCCGTACGATTTGCCCTGATATTCGTCGATGCTCCAGGTGATGGTCTCGTGCCAGGGCACCTCCACCGGCACGGCGTTGTGCGTCGCCGGCCGATAACGGCTGGCTTCGATACAGGCGAGGGTCTGCTGGTCGAGCGCGGCGTTGCCGCTCGATTTGGTCAGCACGACGTTGGTGACTTGGCCATCGGCAGCCACGCGCATGCTCACCTCGGCGGTGCCTTGGGCGTGGGCCGCAAGCGCATCGGGCGGATACTTCAGACAGGTCGAGAAATACCAGTATTCCTGCTGCGGCGGGGTTGTCGTGTCGGCTTGGGCCCAGGCCGGCGTTGCGGCGAGAAGAAAAAGTGCGAGTGCGAATTTCATAAACGATCGTCCCCAAACTGCTGCGGCCTCACTGCCCGCTTCGGGCGCTGCCCCACGGAATGGTCGCCGACCAGCGCACGCTGACCGGCAGGCCGTTGTCGCTGGCGGGCTGGTAGCGCCAGATGCGGATGCATTTCACCGCCTCGTCGTCATAGGCGTCGTTGCCGGCCGAGCGCGACACCACGAAATCGCGCGTCGAGCCTTCGGCCGTGATCGTGAACTGCACCACGGTCGGTCCGGTCAGCGGCACGCGGGTGTTTCGCAAGGCGCCGAAATTGAGCGATATCTCGCAGCCGTGTTCTTCGCCCAGCAACGGCATAGGGGGAGTAAAATGCGCGTTCGTGCGCGTCTCCGGCGCCGGGCCTTCGAAGGTGTCGTGCAGGTACCAGGCGACGCTGACGCGCCATGATGCGGCGAACGGCACGCCGGCTCTGGTCGCGGGCGTGTAGGTCCACTCGCTGGCGCAATCGATGGTGGCTTGATCGAGTTCGGCGTTGCCGCTCGATGTCTCGACCGTAATGTCCTTCACATGGCCGTCTTCGCCGACGGTGAACCGCAGCAGCGTCTTGCCTTCGATGCCGTCGCGCGCGGCGGCGGCGGGATAGCGTTGCAGGCAGGTATGGGGTGCGCCGGTCGCCACCGGTCGGGTGAATTGCGGCGGATCGCGATCCTGGGCACACGCCGCCGTCGCAAGAAATGCCGCAATCACCGCGCGCTTCATAGCCAGCCCCCCGGAAAGACACGCCATCGTAGCACGGTCGGCCGCCGTCTACGTGCGCAGGAATGTCACTCTGGTCTCGCCGTAATGGCGCTCTTCCAGGCGTTCGTAGCCGGCCCCTTCGACATGTTCGTCGGCCGCGGTTTCGGCGACGACCACCGCACCCGCCGCCAGCCATCCGCCGGCCCGCAAGCTTTGCAGCGCCGGTTCGATCAGGTCCTTGTGATAGGGCGGGTCCAAGATCACCAGCGTGAACGGCCCGCCGGCGCCGGCCGCCATGTCGCCGAGGCTGGTGGCGTCGCGCCGCCAGATCTTGCTGGCGCCGGTGAGGTTCAGGGCTTCCACGTTCTGGCGCACCAGGGCGCGGCTTTCGGCGGCATCGTCGACGAACAGGCAGAAGGCGGCGCCGCGGCTGAGGGCCTCAATACCCATGGCGCCGGTGCCGGCGAACAAATCGGCCACCCGGGCGCCGTCGAGCGCCACCAAATCATTGTGCACCAGGATGTTGTAGATCGCCTGTCGCACCTTGTCGGCGGTCGGCCGCACGCTGGCATCGCGCGGGGTCGCCAGGGTCCGTCCGCCGTAAAGTCCAGCCGTGATGCGCATCGGTAAGCCTCCGCTGCCGGCTATAGCCATCCGAGCCTGTTGGCGTAAAGGGGGCGGAGAGGCTAGGTTTGGCCCATGCGCTCCATTCTCGCCGGTCTTTTCGCCCTTGCCAGCCTTTTGGCGCCCGCGCTCGCGGCCTCGCCCGATAGCGGCCCCAAGGTCCATGTCCAGCTGATCGCCGACCGCGACGCGGTCCGCCCGGGGGGAACCTTCACGGTTGCCGTCGAGCAGGATATCGCTGCCGGCTGGCATACCTATTGGTCCAATCCCGGCGAAGTCGGCCAGCCGACCGAGGTGAAATGGACGCTGCCGCCGGGCTGGAAGGCGGGGCCGATCCAGTGGCCGTATCCGATCCGCGTGCCGACCGGCCCGATCATGGATTACGGCTACGAGGGCAAGGTCTGGCTGCTGGTGGACGTAACCGCGCCGGCCGATGCCAAGGGCACCGTGTCGCTCGCGGCGCTGGTGCAGTATCTCGTCTGCAGCAATGTCTGCGTGCCCGAAGAGGGGACGGCGCAAACGAAGATCGTCGTCGATCCGGCCGCGGGCGGACCGGCGGTGTCCTCGGCCGGCGACTTCGCGGCGGCGCGCGCGAAAATTCCCGCCGCTTCGCCGTGGCCGATGCGGTTCGCGGTCGGTCAGGATTTGCGCCTGTTCGTGGCGGCTCCGGCGCTGGCGGGGACCGCGCGGCCGGCCAGCGTACAATTTTTCCCGGATGCCTCGGGATCGGTGGTCGATGCCGCGGCGCAGAGCTTCGCGTTTGCCGCCAACGGGCTGGTGGTCGAGTTGAAGCCTGGCGCAGCGATGGCCAAGCGCAAGGCGCTGAGCGGCGTGCTGGTGCTGGCCTCCACCGACGGCTCGGTGCAGGCGCTGACCGTCCATGCCGCACCGGGTGCGGTTCCCGCGGTCAAGGCGGCGGAAGAATTCAGCCTGTGGCTGGCGCTGGCGTTTGCCGCGCTCGGCGGTTTGATCCTCAACATCATGCCGTGCGTGCTGCCGGTGTTGGCGATGAAGGCGCTGGCGCTCGCCGGACATGCCGGAGCCGATCGCGCCCACGCCCGCGCCGAATCCTTCTCCTACGCGGTGGGCGCGATCCTCAGTTTCGTCGCCTTCGGCCTCGTCGTGATGGCGCTGCGCGAGGGCGGCGCGGCCATTGGCTGGGGCTTCCAACTGCAGGAGCCGATCGTCGTCGCCGGGCTGGCGTTGTTGATGGCAGCGGTCGGTCTCAACATGTCGGGTGTGTTCGAGATCGCCCCGATTTCCGCGGGCGAGGCGTTGGCGCGGCGTGGCGGATTGGCCGGGGCGTTTTTCACCGGTGTGCTCGCGGTGGCCGTCGCGGCGCCGTGCACTGCGCCGTTCATGGCGACGGCCATCGGCTACGGCTTCACCCAGGATGCGCCGGTGGTGATCGGCATCTTCGCGGCCCTCGGCATCGGCTTCGCGTTGCCGTTCCTGCTGCTCGGCCTGATGCCGGCGCTGCACAAGCTGTTGCCCAAGCCCGGGCAATGGATGGTGCGGCTGAAGAAACTGCTGGCCTTGCCGATGTACGCCGCTGCCGGCTGGCTGGTGTGGGTGTTGGCGCAGCAGGTCGACCGCAGCGGTGTTGTTGCCGCGCTTGCCGCACTGGTTGCGCTCGCGGTTGCGCTGTGGATTTGGGGCCGGGTGCAGATGTCGTCGGGCTGGGCGAAAACCGCCGGCTGGATCGGTGTCGCGGTGTTCCTCGGCGGCGGCGCTTATGCCTTGTCGGTCGTGGCCGCAGCCAGCCCGCCCAAGCCGGTCGCCGTCACCGCCCATGCCGGCATGGCGTCCGAGCCTTACACGCCGGCGCGCCTCGCAGCGTTGCGCAAGGAGGGCCGGCCGGTGTTCATCGACGCCACCGCCTCGTGGTGCATCACCTGCCTCGTCAACGAGGAGGCGGCGCTGTCGCGACCGTCCGTACACGCCGTTTTCCAGGAGCGGAAGATCGCGCTCCTGGTCGCCGACTGGACCAACAAGAATCCCGAGATCACCGCGCTGTTGGAACAGCATGGCCGCTCCGGCGTGCCGCTCTATCTCTATTACGCCCCCGGCGCGAGCGACGCGAAAATCCTGCCGCAGATCCTCACCGAAGGCGAAGTGCTGAAAGCACTGGGGAATTAGAAAAACCTGTCATCCCCGGCCGAGCCAGCGCAGCGCAGCGAGGGGAAGGGGACCCAGGTATCGACACACGCATGGTGTACGTGATTGGCGCTGCTGTTCCTGCAAGTTCGACGAAACCGTCTTGCTGTCTGTACCTGGGTCCCCTTCCCCTCGCGGCCCTTCGCGTTTTGTGCTCGGGCGGCTCGGCCGGGGATGACAGGCGTTTTTCACGTCGCCATCACGATGTCCTTGGCTTCGTGGCCGCGCCACACCAGGGCCATGATCGCCAGCGACGCCACGATGGCGACCCCGATCAGGGCGGGGGCGTAATCGTTGTTGTGGTGTTCGGCATAACCCGCCTGGAGCACGGCGTTTGACGCCGCGATGAAATTGCCGAGCTGGTAGACGGTGCCGGGGAACGCGCCGCGCGCGTCGGGCGGCGACAGTTCGTTGAGATGGGCCGGGATCACGCCCCAGGCACCCTGGACGCAGAACTGCACCGCGAAGGCGCCGACCGCGAGCCACGCGGCGCTCGGGGCATAGGCCCATAGCCACGTCATCGGGATCGCGGCCAAGGCGGCGGCGATGATGGCGCGGCGCCGGCCGATGAGCTGGCTGAGGCTGCCGATCGTCAGTCCACCGAGGATCGCCCCGATGTTGTAGAGCACGGCAATGGTGCTGACCGTCCGATGCGAAAAATGGCGCTGGTTCTGCAGGAAGGTGGGATAAAGGTCCTGGGTGCCGTGGCTGAAGAAATTGAAGGCGGTCATCAGCACCACGACATAAATGCCAAGCTTCCAGTTGCGTTTCAGCACATCGAGGAAATCAACCTTGACGGCGCGGTTGCGGTCGAACGCCGGCGACTCCGGCACCTTCGAGCGGATATAGAGGATCAGCAGCGCCGGAGCGACGCCGACCATGAACAGCCCGCGCCAGCCGATCAGCGGATAAAGCAGCGCATAAACCACCGAGGCGAGAAGATAGCCGGAGGGATAGCCTGATTGCAGCACGCCCGACACCAGTCCGCGCGTCTTGGCGGCGATGGTTTCCATCGTCAGCGAGGCGCCGACCCCCCATTCGCCGCCCATGGCGACGCCGAACAGCGCCCGGATGACCAGGAAGGCATACAGATTGGGCGCGAACGCGGTGGCGAAGCCGAACAGCGAATAGAGCCCGACGTCGAGCATCAGGATCGGCTGGCGGCCGAAGCGGTCGGCGAGGCGGCCGAACAGCAGCGCCCCCAGCGGCCGCAACGCCAGCGTCAGGGTGATGGCGAGGCTGACCGCTGTGATCGACGTCGCGTAGGCGCCCGAGACGTCCTTGATCACGAAAACGAGAAGGAAAAAATCAAACGCATCAAGGGTCCAGCCGAGGTAGCTGGCGACCACCACATGCCGTTGGGCACGGGTCCATCCGCTGAGTACTGACAGCATACGACCGACCCCCAGAGCCCCATCGCCCAAAACCCCATGGCATTGAGCGATGATTCTCGGATTCTGTCACGGTCTTCCGTATGCGTACAGTCCCTTACGGATGGTAATAACACGGCGCGTTTGTGGTACTCGGTATCACGGCGTGTTGGTGGCGTTTGATTTGGGAAGCTGCTTGATCTGGTCCCCGGTCAGGTTGGTCATGTAGCCGCCTTTTTCGCGCGGCTGCAGCGAGCCCATCGGAAACAGCACGGTGGTGCCGGCAATGCCCATGCGCCGCTCGATGGTGACGGCCGCGAGCGGCTGGCCCTGGGTATCGTTGCCCATGCGGGTGACGGTGCCGATCCAGTCGCCGTCGGAATTGTAGATGCGTTGGCCGGTGAGATCGACCGTCGCGCCCGCGGCTGGCGGCGTCATCGGCGTGGCGGGCGTGGTGTCCTGCGCCATTGCCGGAACGGCGGTCAGGGCCATAACGGCGAACAGTTTCGTCATCGAATTCATGGAGGCGTTCCTTCGCGATTGCGACCGAAGGAACGTGTGGCGGACGCTGTCGGTTGCGCTCCGAAAAGACCGGAGCCGGAGGTGGCTGTTCCATCTCCGGCTCCGTTGGGCTGGGGTGCAAACCCAAGCGATACGCAGCGCTCCTCGCAGCCTTAATTGAACACTGCGCACGAAGACTCTGCCATGCGAGCGCAGGTGGTGTTGTGACAAGGTTGAAACAAGGATTTACGCATCGGCTTTTAAGCTGACGGTGATTTCGAATCCCCCGCCGTCTCGGTTTTTTGCGCTCACCTTGCCGCCGAGGCCTTCGACGTTGCGCTTGACGATCCACAGGCCGAGACCTTGATGCTCCGTAGAGGGAAGATTTCCACTGTCCGCATCGGTGTCGTCGCGATAGGTGACATAGCGGCTGAAAATGCGCGCCAGCCGGTCGGGGTCGACGCCGGGGCCGCGATCGGCGACGCGGACCTCGACCCACTGGCCGTTGCGGCTGAGGGAAACATCGATGGTGCCGAACTTCGGCGTGAAGCTGGCGGCGTTCTCGAGGATGTTCTCGATCACCGGCTCGAGCAGGTCTTCGTTGGCGTGGGCAGTGACACCTTTCTCGAGCGCGGAGGCGAGGCGCTTTCCCTGTGCCGCAAGCGTGACGTCATAGTCGCGCAGCATCTGCATCAGGAAGGCGGTAAGGTCGATCGGGCGGCGCACCGGAAACACCACTTCGGCGGCGGCTTGTTCGAGGTCGCGCACGCTCGATACCGCCGAATCCAGGCGCACCACCGAGCGTTCGATCAATTGCAGCGCGCGTTGCGCCACTGTATCGGCGGGCTGGATGGCCCGTTTCAACGGCTCGATCGACTGGGCGATGACGGCAAGCGGCGCCTTCAGGGCGTGCGAATTCTCTTCCGCGGTCTGCTTGATGAACGCCTGGCTCGATGTCAGTGCCAGCACCAGGCTGTCGAAGTCTTCCGCCACGCCGGTCAGTTCGGGAATGGTGTTGAGTTCGCGGAACGAGGCGGCACCGGCGCCGCGCATGCGGATGCGACGGGCCGCGGTGCGGAAGCGGGCCACGTTGCGCCACAGATGCACCGACAGCAGGATCACCAGCGCGGCGCTGGCGAAATAGATCACGAAGGCGGCGGGCAGCGTCGGCAGGCTCCAGAACGACAGATGCAGCGCCGCGGGCGCCAGCTCCTGGGCGTTCTGCGAGGTGATGACGATCCAGCAATTGCCGCCGGCGTGGACGGGCGTCATCGAGGTCAGGAGCTCCTGCCGCCCCGCCGGATTGACGAAGCGGACCGAGAGGTCGGTGGCGCGATCGCAGGTCGGCGCCAGGCGCTGGAAGATGCCCGACTGGATGAGATCGTGGCGCTCCTGTTTCAGATAGGCGCTCGGCAGCGGCGGCGCCGAGGCGATGTAGATGAAGTCATCCGGCTTGGCCCCTTGCAGGCGCACCAGCACCTTGACGTTGGTGTTGACGAGCGCGGCGCCCGCCAGCGCGTCGGACAGCGCCCCCTGCGGCTCGGACTGGAAGCGGGCGAAGTGCGGCCTCAGCATGGCCGCGACGACACGGCCGGTCTGGTCGACGGCATTGTGCAGCAGCACCGATTGCTGGTGCTCGGCGCGCTGGAACTGCCACCACAGGATCAGCGGCACGCTGAGAAGAATGACGGCAAGCAGGAACAGTTTGAGGGCGAAGGAGTGGACGAGCTTGTACGCGAGCGGCTTCGCGCTACTGTTCGCTTCCATTCCGCCACCTGTAGCCGAAGCCAGGGTAGTTGGTGATCTGCGCGAACACCGAGTCGAGATCGCGGAACTTCTGGCGGATGCGCTTGATGAAGGCGCGCACGTTGGTGCGGTAGCCGATCTCGCCGTCGCCGGCCATGAAGCCCTCGCCGTGAACAATGTCGTAGATTTCGCGATAGCTGACGTCGCGGTCGGAGTGCTCGATCAGATAGGCGACGATGTTGAATTCGGTCAGCGTCAGGCCGACGTTCTGGTTCTTCCACAAGGCGCGGCGCGAATCGTAGCGCAGGGTGATGTCGCCGATCTTGAGGGCGTCCTGGCCGGCATCGGCGGCGGCCTGCATCGCCTGCTTGGCCTTGTGCCCCGACAGGATCAGCTCGATCCGCTTCAGCAGGATGGAAAAGCTGCGCGATTTTTCGACGAAATCGACAGCGCCGCCCAGCAGTCCCGCCTCTTCGAAAATCTGGTCGTTGAGCACGGTGAGGAAAATGACCGGGATGTCGATCTTTTCGGAGCGCAGGCGCTGCAGCACTTCGATGCCGGTCATGCCGGGCATCTTCCAGTCGAGCAGCACGATGTCGGCGTTGGGTCCGTGGGTGAGGAAACTCACCGCCGTGGAGCCGTCGGCAAAGGCGTCGGTCGAATAGCCGGCGTCGATCAAATTGGTGCTTACGGACTCGCGGAACAATTCGTCGTCGTCGACCACCAGGATATGACCACGGGCGGTGGTGCGGCTAACTTGGTCCATTGGCTCTCACCGTCAGGATGTTGCGAATGCAGGCGGCGTCGGCATCGGGGCCGGCGGTGTATTTGAGGGCGTGATAATTCTCGGTCTTGAGATCGGGATAGAAGACGATCTGGAACGAACATCCCGGCGCCGCATAGGTCCACACCAGCGAGGGATCGCTTTTGACGACCGTGCTCGGGGCGCCAAGGATTTTTTCGACTGCGGCCGGGGCGAGGCCGATGAGGCTCTTGGGATCGATCGCGGCAAGTTTTTCCGGCTCCTTGGTTTCGTGAACTTCCCGCGGTGGCCGCCGCGGCCGGGCCGGGGCCGGAGTCGGCACCGGAGCTGCGGGGGCGGCAACCACCGGCGCGGGCGCCGCTTTCGGCGGTGGTTCGCCATGGGCATGCGGCACGATCGAGCACGCCGAAAGCAGACTCGCCCCGAACGCGGCGGTTACGAATTGTGATAGTATGTGTCTCATACCAAGCCAAGACGAGATTTGCAGGTTGATCCCCGCAAACATCGTTTTTGAGGCCACGCGTCAGGAATGCGGGGCTGCGTTGCACCAAACCGCAGCCATCATGCGGTATGGCGAGGCCATAGTCACGATGCTTGAACGCTGTAATTAGTGGACGGTACTGACCAATCGCGGGGCCGGGCCGTAGAGCGCCACTGCACCGGCAATGTCGCCGGCCGCGAGCGTGACGCGCGCCGGATCGTACTCGAAACTCATCAGCGTTCCGTTGGGGCCGGGGTGGTCGAGGCCGATGGCATGGCCGATTTCATGGGCGAAAACATAGTAAAGGCGATAGCTGCCGGTGGCCGCCGTCGTCCAATGCGCCTCGGGGTTCAGGCAGACGACGGCGCGTGACAGCGACGTCACGCGGCCGCCTTCCGCAGGGGTCACGTCGCTATAGGCGATGCCGTCGGCGACCGCTTGCGCCGCGATGGTGATGTCGGCGGGCTGGTCGGTGCCGGCCGGCACGAACCGCACGGCGGCGGCGCGGCTCCACAGCGCGAAGGCGGCATCGGCGGCACGCAGCGCGTCTTCGCGTGACAAGCGGGCGTGGGCGAGCAGGTCGTCGAAGCCGGCGGTGCGTTTGCAGTTCTCGCGGCCCGCTGCCGGCGGATGGGCGAAGGCGATGCGCCAGGTGACGACGGCGCCGCGGCCGAGATGAGGCGCCCCCCATTTGACGAGATGGCCGTCGATGTCGAGCAGTTTGTAGCCGGCTTCGTCGCCGGCGCCGGCGGGAGCGGCGAGCGTTGCAGCGATAGTAAGCAGGCGAAACAGTCGTAACACGACAGGGACCCCAATCCGCTCCAATGCAAGCGGGGCAATTGTCCCAGCATAATCACAACCTTTGGCTTAACCGGCGGCTAGGCTTTTTGTCGCGCGACGTGCGCCAAGGGGCTGGCATGAGGGAACCCCCGATGAAGACATCGTTCATGGCTTTGGCCTTCGGCCTGTGCTGCACCCTCCCGGTGTTGGCGCAGACCACTTCGCCGCAAACATCACCGATGAGTGGCCCATCTGATCAGGCGACACCGACCCAATCGACCATGCCGTCGAACACGCCGACGCAGGGCGATTCGATGATGAGCCATGCCACCACCGCCAATCTCACGGGCCAGGCGATCTACAATTCGAAGGGCAAGAAGATCGGCACCGTGGCGGCGATGACGACCGACGCCAACGGGGCGCAAGCGGCTTCGGTGACGATGGAAAAGTATCTCGGCATGGGCGGACAGACGGTCGCCATTCCGGTGTCGTCGCTGCAGGCGCGCCAGAACGGCGGCTACACCACGAATCTCAGCTCGGCCGAACTGAAGTCGCTGGCCAAGTCGGGCGCGATGCATTCGCCGTAGGCGTGCCGCGTTGGAATTGGTGGGTGGCGGCGAGGCCCGCGGCGGCTCTCCCCCCACAGCCCCTCGGTCGGCGTTGGTATTGTCGCCACCCACCAAGCCGTTTCGGCACCGTGCTGCGTGCCGGGCGTTAATCAGGGCAAGCGACAGGGAGTGCAACATGCGATGGCGAATTCCGGCGATGGTGCTGGCGCTGACATTGGCGGGCTGCGGCACGACGACGGGCGACCGGACGGTATCGGGCGCTGGGCTCGGTGCGGCGGGCGGGGCGGTGATCGGCGCCATGACCGGCTCGTGGGCGACGGGGGCGGTGATCGGCGCGGTCGGCGGCGGCGTGCTGGGGGCGGCAACCGATCCGTGTGACCTCGATCTCGGCACGCCGTATTGGCGCGATCATGGCGGGCGCGCGGAATACGACCGGCGCTGCCGTGATCACGATTAGGCGAGCCGGACAAATCCTCGATTTGCGGCGCTCAGGTTCCCGGGATTAGTATGCGGGCAAAATACCCCCCGGGAGGATTCTTTCATGACGTCTCGTTCGATGTTGCGCTCGGCCACGGCGGCCGTGGCGCTGCTGGTGCTTACGACGCAGGGCGCGTCGGCTTTTGATTGGCCTTGGAGTGATACCGGTACCAAAACTCCGCCACCGCCGCCGCCGCCCGCCTACACCAACACCGCGCTGCCGTTCGAGCAGCGGGTCGACGATCTCGTCGCGCGCCTCACGCCCGAAGAGAAGGCGTCGCAACTCGGCAACTGGTCGCGGCCGATTCCGCGCCTCGGCGTGCCCGGCTACAACTGGTGGAACGAGGCGCTGCATGGGGTGGCGCGCAACGGCGTCGCCACCGTGTTTCCGCAGGCGATCGGCATGGGCGCGACCTTCGATCCCAAGCTGGTGCACGACATGGCCGAGGCGATCTCGACCGAGGCGCGCGTCAAGTACAACGAAACCGGCTACGACAAGGATCACGGCATTTTCCAGGGCCTGACCTTCTGGTCGCCGAACGTCAACATCTTCCGCGATCCGCGTTGGGGGCGCGGCCAGGAGACCTATGGCGAAGATCCGTGGCTGTCGGGCCAGTTCGGCAAGGCGTTCGTCACCGGCATGCAGGGCGACGATCCGAAATACCTGCGCACCGTGGCGACGCCGAAGCATTTCGCGGTCCATTCCGGTCCCGAGCCGACGCGCCATGAAGTCGATGTGCCGGCCGACAAGCACGACATGGTCGATACCTATCTCGCCCAGTTCCGCACCGCGATCGTCGAAGGTCACGCGGAATCGGTGATGTGCGCCTACAATCGCATCAACGGCCAGCCGGCCTGCGCCCAGGATTTCCTGCTCAACGAAACCCTGCGCGGCGCCTGGGGCTTCAAGGGCGTGGTGGTGTCGGATTGCGATGCGGTGGAAGATATCGAGCGCGGCCATCACTACACCAAGACCGTCGCCGAAGCGGCGGCGGTGTCGCTCAATCACGGCGTCGATAACGATTGCTCGACCTGGACGCTCAACGTCAAGACCGGCGAAGATTACCAGCGCTATATCGATGCGATGAACCAGGGTCTGGTGACGCCGGCGGTGGTCGATGCCTCGCTGAAGCGCCTGTTCATGGCGCGCATGAAGCTTGGCATGTTCGATCCGCAATCGATGGTGCCGTTTGCCCAGGTGCCGGACAGTGCGCTGAATTCCGATGCGCATCAGGCGCTGGCGCTGAGGGCGGCACACGAATCCATGGTGCTGCTCAAGAACAACGGCGCCTTGCCGCTGAAACACACCGTCAAGCGCATCGTCGTGGTCGGGCCGCTCGCCGATCAGGTGGTGCCGCTTTATGGCAATTACAACGGCACCCCGGTCGCTGCGGTGTCGGCGCTGGAAGGCATCCGCCGCCAGTTCCCGAACGCGGAGGTGGTCTACGAGCCCGGCACCAATTTCCTGCGCGCCGGCACGCCGGTGCCCGCATCGGTACTGAAGGCGCCCAATGGCGAGACCGGTCTCTATGCCGAGTTCTTCGCAGCCGAGGACTTCAGCGGTGCGCCGGTGATGTCGCGGGTCGATGCCGGCGTCGATTACGAGCGCGGCCGTGTCGCCATGAAGATCGCCGAACTGCCCAAGCTGCCGCACTACGCGGTGCGCTGGACCGGCACGCTGACGCCGGCCGAAACCGGCGATTACGCGCTCGGGCTCGATGCCCGCGTCGGCAAGCTGTGGCTCGACGGCAAGGAGATCGTCACGCTCGGTTCGGGCGACCAGACCGCCAAGACCGTGGTGCTGCACCTCGTCGCCGGTCATGCGTATCAGGTGAAGATCGAGCGCGGTTACGAGCCGCGCATGTCGATTCACTTCGTCTGGACCAAGCAGATTTCGGATGCGCAGAAGCGCGCTGTTGCGGCGGCCAAGAAGGCCGACGTGGTGATCGCCGTGGTCGGCATCACCGCGGCGCTGGAAGGCGAGGAGATGAAGGTCGATGTCCCCGGCTTCGTCGGTGGCGACCGCACCAGCATCGATCTGCCCAAGCCGGAAGAGGATCTGCTCGAAGCTGCGCGCAAGGCGACGAAGAAACCGGTTGTCGCCGTGCTCTACAACGGCTCGGCGCTGGCGGTGAATTGGGCCGCCAAGCACGCCGACGCGATCCTGGAATCGTGGTACGGCGGTCAGGCGGCCGGCACCGCCATCGCCGACATTCTATCGGGTGCGTACAATCCGTCCGGCCGCTTGCCGGTGACGTTCTACACCGGCGTCAAAGACCTTCCGGCCTTCACCGATTATTCGATGGCGAACCGCACCTATCGCTATTACGGCGGCAAGCCGCTGTATCCGTTCGGCTATGGCCTTAGCTACACGACCTTCGCCTACGGCAATCTCAAGCTGACCGCGCCGGCCTTGAAAGCCGGCGACAAGCTTGGCGTCGATGTCGAGGTCAAAAACACCGGCAAGCTCGCGGGCGAAGAAGTGGCGCAGCTTTACCTGCGCTTCCCCGGCGCCCCCGGCATGCCGCACGTCGCGTTGCGCGGCCTTGCCCGTGTCACGCTGCAGCCGGGCCAGACGCAGACGGTGCACTTCGATCTCAACCCGCGCGATCTTTCCAGCGTGACCGTCGCCGGTGACATCAAGGTGCAGCCGGGCGCCTATATGCTCAGCGTCGGTGGCGGCCAGCCGGGCACCACCAAAGCCATCGTCACCACGCCGCTCACCATCGAAGGCGAGCAGGCGCTGCCGCAGTAAGAAGACTGTCATCCCCGGCCCTGCAGAGGCGCGTCAGCGTATCTGCAGGGGGAAGGGGACCCAGGATGGGCCGGCAAGACGCCGCCCGAAAACTCGGGGGAAATCCCATGACCAACAAATCCCTGTTGCGTACGGCGACGGCGCTCACCGCGCTGCTGCTGCTTTCCGCGAACGCTTCCGCCTTCGATTGGCCGTGGTCGAAGAAGGAACCGCCGCCGCCACCGCCGCCACCGGCCTACACCAACACCGCGCTGCCGTTCGAGCAGCGGGTCGACGATCTCATCGCCCGCATGACGCCGGAGGAAAAGGCCTCGCAGCTCGTCAATCAGGCGCGCGCGGTGCCGCGGCTCGGCGTCCACGCCTATAACTGGTGGGGCGAGGCGCTGCATGGCGTCGCCCGCAACGGTCTCGGTACCGTGTTCCCGCAGGCGATCGCGCTCGGCGCCACCTTCGATCCGGCGTTGGTGCGCGAGGTGACGACCGCGGTCTCGACCGAGGCGCGCGTCAAGTTCAACCAGGCCGGCGGCAACGGCACCGATCACGCCATCTATCAGGGCCTGTCGTTCTGGTCGCCGAACGTCAACATCTTCCGCGATCCGCGCTGGGGCCGTGGCCAGGAAACCTATGGCGAAGACCCGTGGCTGACCGGCACCATTGCCAAGGCGTTCGTCTCCGGCATGCAGGGCGACGATCCGAAATACCTGCGCACCATCGCCACGCCCAAGCATTATGCGGTCCATTCCGGGCCCGAGCCGACCCGCCATACCGTCGATGTCACCGTCTCGCGCCACGACATGGCCGACACTTATCTGCCGCAGTTCCGCGCCGCCATCGTCGAGGCCCACGCCGGTTCGGTGATGTGCGCCTATAACAGCGTCAACGGCCAGCCCGCCTGCGCCAGCGATTTCCTCCTCACCGACACGCTGCGCAATGCCTGGGGCTTCAAGGGCTACATGGTGTCGGATTGCGATGCCGTGGAAGACATCACCTACGGCCATCACTACGCCAAGGACATCACCGAGGCCGCCGCGATGGCGGTCAAGCACGGCGTCGATGTCGATTGCGCCGACTACTGGCTGGTGCCGCGCAAGGAGCCCGATTACAGCCGCTATGTCGATGCCATGCGCGAAGGCATTTTGCCGGAAGCCGCGGTCGATGCCTCGCTCAAGCGTCTGTTCATGGCCGAGATGCGGCTCGGGCTGTTCGATCCCGCCGCCAGCGTTCCGTATACGAAGGTTCCGGACTCGGCGCTCGATTCCGCTGCCCATCGCGATATCGCCCGCCGCGCCGCGCGGGAGTCGATGGTCCTGCTCCGCAACAACGGTGCGCTGCCGCTGCAACAGAGCGTCAAGCGCATCGCGGTGATCGGTCCGCTCGCCGATCTGGTGACGCCGCTTTACGGCAATTACAACGGCATCCCGTCGCATGCGGTGTCGGCGCTGGAAGGCATCCGCCACGCCTTCCCCAATGCCGAGATCGTATTCGCGCCGGGCACCAATTTCCTGCGCGAAAGCGTTCCGGTGCCGGCCGAGTTGCTGACCACGTCCGATGGCAAGCCCGGTCTCACCGCCGAATATTTCGCCAAGGGCGATTTTTCCGGCCCGCCGGTGGAATCTCGCGTCGATGCGAAAGTCGATTTCGGCGATGATCCCGATCTGATCAAGGCGTCGAAGACCCACGACATCTTCACCGTCGGCATGCGCTGGTCGGGCTTCGTCACGCCGGCCGAGGCCGGCGATTATCTCCTCGGTCTCGATGCGCCCGGCGGCGCGCTGTTCCTCGACGGCAAGGAAATCGCCCGCATCGCCGGACCCGGCGGCAAGAGCGTCAAGGCGACCGTCGTGCATCTCGAAGCGGGGCACAAATACGCCATCCGCATCGAGCGCGGCCCGGCCATTCACATCACCATGCGTCTGGTCTGGACGCGCCAGGACCCCGCGGCGCTGAAGCAGGCGGTTGCGGCGGTGAAGAAGGCCGATGCCGTCATCGCCGTGGTCGGCATCACGCCCGGCCTCGAAGGCGAGGAGATGGCGGTGGATGCGCCCGGCTTCGTCGGCGGCGACCGCCTCACGCTCGATCTGCCGAAGGTCGAAGAGGATCTGCTCAAGGCCGCGCGCAAGGCGACGAAGAAGCCGCTGATCACCGTGCTCTACAACGGCTCGGCGCTGGCGGTGAACTGGGCCGCCAAGCATTCCGACGCGATCCTGGAATCCTGGTATGGCGGCGAGGAAGCCGGCAACGCCATCGCCGACATTCTATCGGGTGCATACAATCCCTCCGGCCGCCTGCCGGTGACGTTCTACAGTG
Organism: Rhizomicrobium sp.; assembly: GCF_056722145.1. Lineage (NCBI taxonomy): Bacteria > Pseudomonadati > Pseudomonadota > Alphaproteobacteria > Micropepsales > Micropepsaceae > Rhizomicrobium > Rhizomicrobium sp. The sequence goes on from NZ_JBWZET010000002.1 coordinate 17,061, forward strand.
GCGTCGCCGATCTGCCGGCGTTCACCGACTATTCGATGGCCAACCGCACCTATCGTTACTACAGCGGCAAGCCGCTCTACAGCTTCGGCTACGGCCTGTCCTACACGACGTTCGCGTACAGCAACGTCAAGCTCAGCGCCCCGACGCTGAAGGCCGGCGACACGCTCGGTGTCGACGTCGCGGTGAAAAACACCGGCAAGCTGGCGGGCGACGAGGTGGCCGAGCTTTACCTCAGCTTCCCCGGCACGCCCGGCATGCCGCGCGTCGCGTTGCGCGGGCTGGCGCGTCTCAGCCTGGCGCCCGGCGAAACCAAGACCGTGCATTTCGATCTCGCGCCGCGCGATCTGTCGAGTGTGACGCCGGAAGGCGTGATCAAGGTCCAGCCCGGCCGCTACACCCTCAGCGTCGGCGGCAGCCAGCCGGGCTTCACCAAGGCAATCGCCGCAACGCCGCTTACCATCGAAGGCGAACAGGTGCTGCCGCAGTAATGCCTAATAGAGCAGGAACGCGCGGCGTTCCTGCTCCCATTTTTCTTCATCCGCGCGTGCCAGTGCGTCGAGATCGCCCGGCACTGCGCCGGCACCATCGACCCATGCGCGCAGGTCCGGCCCGCCGTTGATGACGTCGATGGCGAGCTTGCCGGTTTCGTACTCGTAGGGAAAATCGCGCCACAAGGGATAATCCGCGTGCAGACGGCGGATCGCCTTGAAAGCGAGGGCCTGCAGCCGCCACGGCTTGAACGCAGCGTGCTGATACCCCGGGCCTTCCGTATGAATCTGCACGCCGTGGCAGAGCTTGCCGGCATGTTTGTGGAATGTCGGCTCGAACCAGCATTCGCGCAAGCTGCAGCCGGCGGTCCAGTCGGGCGCCAACGCCCACATTTCGCCGAGCACCGCGGCGGCGTCGATGTCGGGCGCCCCGAACAATTCCAGCGGCCGCGTCGTGCCGCGCCCTTCCGACAGCGTGGTGCCTTCCAGCATCACGGTGCCGGCATAGGCGCGCGCCATGAACACATTCGGTGCATTCGGTGAAGGATTGACCCACACCCGTTCCGGCCAGCCGTAGCCGGGCGCGGCGTCGGGCTGCCATCCCTCCATCGCGACCACGCGATAGTCGACATCAAGCTTGAACGTCGCCACGAACCAGCGCCCCATTTCGCCCATCGTCAGGCCGTGGCGCATCGGCATCGGCCCGGCGCCGACGAAACTCTCCCAGCCGTGGCGCAGAAGCGTGCCTTCCACCGGCCGTCCCGCCGGATTGGGCCGGTCGAGCACCCACACGCTCTTGCCGTGTTTGGCGGCGGCCTCCAGCACATAAAGCAGCGTCGTCACGAAGGTGTAGATGCGGCAGCCGAGGTCCTGCAGATCGACCAGCAGCACATCGAACGTGTCCATCATCGCGGGCGTCGGCCGGCGCACCGTGCCGTAAAGGCTGAACACCGGAATGCCCAGCGCCGGATCGATGAAATCCGGGCTTTCCACCATGTTGTCCTGCTTGTCGCCCTTGAGCCCGTGCTGCGGCCCGAACGCCGCGGTCAGCCGCACATCGCCGGTCGCCGCCAGCGCATCGAGCGAATGCACCAGCCCCGCCGTCACCGATGCGGGATGGGCGAGCAGCGCCACGCGCTTTCCAACCAACGGCGCGCGCAAGGATGGATCGGCCACAAGCCGGTCGATGCCGAATTTCATGGGGTCACCGCAATGTCGAGCGCGAAGGCGTCGGCGTGATGGAAATCGGGCTTGTCGGGGGCATGGCGCAGCGCCCAATAGGAGATCGCGCCGCCGGTTTCCTGGATCACCGCCGCCAGCCCCAGCCGCCACGCGCCCGCGGGCACGACACCGAGACTCCACCGCGTACGCAGTTCCCACAAGCCGACGCCGTAACGTCCTTCAGTCGCCGGTGCCGCAATGCCCGCCTCGGGATGGCGCCCTTCGCGATAGCCCGCTAACGCATAGGCCTGCCAGTCCCAGGTCGGTGCGACGTTGAGTTCCCAATAGGCCTCGCTGCCCGCGGGCTTGATGAAAGCCTCCAGGCAGGTGTGTTCCCACAGCCCGTCCACGCGCTTGCGGGTCGCCGGCGAGGGAAACCCCGGCGTCACCCGCGCGGCGCTGCCGGTCACATAGTAATGCAGCCGCAGATTGCCGCCGGCCTCGCGCGCGACGAAAACCTCGATCGCGGAAACCACCGCCGACGGCGTATCGGGATGACAGACAAGGGCGTGACGCATGGCGGTGTTATAGACGTTTTGCAGCCCAGAGGCGAGGCGGATGCCTCCTTCTATCGCCGTGCGGCGCATTTCCTAACCAATCGTTTACGCCTGACGGCAAAAGCGCGGCGACGTGTCCGTGAATCTCCCTAATCGCGCGGCCCGCGCGTTTACTTCTATTTCGCTGATTGGGCGGCACAATGTCGGTTCACAGGTGGGATGTGGCTACATGAGTCATATAGTCGTAGTCGGCGCCAATACCGATCTGGCCGCGCAACTGGAATCGGCGCGCCGGGTCATCGAGCGGCATTTCTTGTCGGCGGGCAAGATGCTGACGCAGGCGATCGAAGGCATCGATGCACTGGTCGCGTCGCTGGAAAAACTCGTCGAAGCGCTCGACGCCAAGGCCGTGTCCGCCGCCACCACCGATCTTCGCACCGCCGCGCAGAGTCTCAACAGTCTCGCCGACAATCACCGCACCCGCCAGCACGCGATCGAGAACCTTGGCCGCCACCGCGAAACGCTGGCGAAATATGTCACCGACATGCGCTCCAGCTTGGCGTACATGCGGGCCTTCACCGTCAACATCAAGATCGTGTCGAGCGGCATTGCCGAAGCCGGCTCCACCTTCGAATCCTTCGCCCAGGAAATCTCGGACTGCATCGAATCCGGCCGCGAACAGCTGCGCCAGATGGAAGAAGAATTGCTGGGCCTGCAGGAAGGCCTCGCCTCGGCGCTGAGCCAGGGCGCGACGCTGACCTCGCGCATCGGCACGCTGTTGCCGGTGTTGCCGAACGAATTGTCGGAAAGCGCCGGCCTGATGGGCGACCACTATTCGCGCGTATCGGCGGTGGCCGGCGACGTCGCCGGCATCGCCCGCAACATCCAGAAGCGCGTCGTGCGCGTGCTGCAGGCGTTGCAGATCGGCGATATCACCCGCCAGCGCATCGAGCATGTGCAGGATTCGATCCGCCGCTTGCAGACCGATCCGGCGTTGCAGGACAACGAAGGCCGGCTGATGGCGCTCGGTTACGGCTTGCTGGAACAGCAGCTTTATTCGACCATCGAGGAATTCCACCAGGAAGTCGGCGAAGTCGAAGCGGCGATGACCGACATGGGCGCGCACAGCCGCGAATTGTTGAAGCTGCGCGACATGGCCTATGGCGGCAAGAGCGGCGGCGGCTTCCTCGACGATCTCGGCGTTCGCATCGATCAGGCGTTCGTGCTGGTCAAGGAAATCGAACTCGCCGATGGTTCGGCGTTGCGCACCGGCCAGGAAACGGCGGCGGCGGCGAACCAGCTCTCCAAGCGCATCGCCGCAGTTCAGGCTCTCAAAAACGACGTTCAGTACATGGCGCTCAACACCACCATCAAATGCGCCCAGATCGGCGATGCGGCGCGGCCATTGTCGGTGATCGCGATCGAGTTGCGCGACCATGGCCGCCATCTTGAAGATGCGGCAGCGTCGGGCTTGTCGGAACTCGACGATCTCACCGGTGCCGCGGGCGCGCTCGTCACCGTGCACGATGGCGAAGGCCGGCTGTCGGCGGGCGAGGCGCTGGGCGTTGCCGCCAATCTGATCCGCACCGCGCGCGAACGCACCGAGGCCGAAGTCGGCACGCTGGTGTTGCGCGGGGAGGAATTGCTGCAGGTGATCGACTCTTCGGCGACGCGGCTGGCGTTCCGCGACGAGATCGGCGACACGCTGGAATCGGTTGCTGCCGTGCTCACCGAGCGCGCCAAATGCGCCCCGCAGGACGCCTCCGGGATCGAGGACCAGTTGGCCGAGATGCTGGAAGATTTCGGCAGCCTTTATACCATGGCGCAGGAACGCAACGTTCATAACGCCTTCGTGGATTCGGTCGGCGCCGATTACGCCGAAGTCCACGAAGCCATCCAACGCCGCGCCGCCGCCGCATAGATTCGCTTCCCCTTTACTGCCCCCGCGGGCGCACCGCTCTTGCCGCTCGCACTGAGGCCGTGGGGGAAGTGGTGCGTCAGCACCGAAGGGGGCTCGTTACTCTCAACCAATGCAAGCCCCCTTTGCCCTGTCGGGCACTTCCCCCACGGTCTATCTGCACGCGGATAAATCACCTCGCCCGCGGGGGCAGTAAAGCCTGTCCCGCGCGCACCGCCGCGACGCACGCGCGCCCTTTACCAATTCTGTTCATCTACCTGAACAACTGCACCTGCATCGCAAGCGGAAAAAACGTCATGATTGTCGCACCAGGTTGAAATCGTCAGCACCACACCCCATATCCCAACTGTGTTGTTTTTGGAGAATGGCCAGAACGATGGCGCGCGAAGAAATCGCGGCCTGCAATACCGTTTCGAACGCGGTTGCGAAGTCATACTGGTGAAGGAGGCGCCCGTGCCTCCGTGGAGAGATGGACAGGAAGATGTGCCGTTGAGCGCCGATGCGGAACACCGCCGAGCGCAACAGTCAAAACGACTGCGGCCGGTTCGCCAAATGCCATCGCCGGGTAGCCGAGGGAAAAGCTTGCGGTGCCGTCGCTGCGCTCGCCAAACCGGGCGTGCCGTGCGCCAAAGCCTTTGCAGAAGGCGGACGTTCCGCCTTTTGGCGTATTTAGGGCTACCGCGCCGCCGCTTTCAGCATTTCCGGCGCGATTGCGCTCAGCGGAACGATCTTGTCGACGCAGCCGCGGGCGATGGCTTCCTTGGGCATGCCGAAGACGATGCACGAGGCTTCGTCCTGGGCAATGGTGAAGGCGCCGGCGTCTTTCATTTCGGCGAGGCCGCGGGCGCCGTCGTCGCCCATGCCGGTCATGATCACGCCGACGGCATTTGATCCCGCTGCGTTCGCCGCCGAGCGGAACAGCACATCGACCGAGGGACGATGGCGCGACACCAGCGGGCCTTGCTTGACCGAGACGTAGTACTTGGCGCCGCTGCGTTCGAGCATGGTGTGGAAGTTGCCCGGTGCGATCAGCACGCGTCCGCGCAGCACCGCATCGCCGTCGGCGGCTTCTTTGACTTCCACCTGGCACAGGCTGTCGAGGCGTTTGGCGAAGGAGGTGGTGAAGCGTTCCGGCATGTGCTGGACGATGACGATGCCGGGCGCGGCATGCGGCAGGGCGATCAAGACTTCGGTCAGGCTCTGGGTGCCGCCGGTGGAGGCGCCCATGCAGATGATGGTTTCGGTGGTGCGGGCCATCGCCTGGCGGACCGGTGGCGGCAGCATGGCGTCGGCGGTCAGCTTCTTCTCGGGGACGAGCGGTTCCAATGCCGGGCGCCGTGAGCCGTCGAGGCAGGCGCGTGCGGCGGCCTTGACGCTGTCGCAGATCTGGATCTTCGCTTCGTTGAGTTGTTCGGCGACGCCCATCTTCGGCTTCTGGATGATGTCGACGGCGCCCGCTTCCAGCGCCTGCAGCAGCGTCTGCGAACCGGCTTCCACCAGCGAGGAGCACATCACCACCGGGATCGGGTGCTGTGCCATTAGCTTTTTCAGGAAGGTGATGCCATCCATGCGCGGCATTTCAACGTCGAGGGTGATGACGTCGGGCACTTCCTTGCGGATGCGCTGGGCGGCGACGAAGGGATCGTTGGCGGCACCGATCACCTCGATGTCGGGGTCTTCCTCCAGGATCGCCGACAACGTCTGGCGCACGGTGGCGGAGTCATCGACGATCAGAACACGGATTTTTGCTCGCGCCATGCTCAACTCCGGCGAAAGATAGTGTTGGCCACCGATTGCAGCGGCAGGCCGGTACGGGAAACGGACTCGGAATGGCCGAGGATAAGATGGCCGCCCGGCCGGAGATGACGGCACAGCCGCGTCGGCACCGCAAGCTGGGTCGGCTTGTCGAAATAGATCAGGACATTCCTGAGGAAGATCACGTCGAAGTCGGAGGGAACCGCATAGTGCTCGTCCATCAGGTTGAGGCGGGCGAAGGCGACCTTGGAGCGGAGTCGCGGCGACATGCGCACTTCGGCGCCGTCGGCCGACCGCATGACGTAATGATGCAGCAGATGATCGGGGACTGGATCGACCATGGCGGCGGGAAAGCGTCCGACCAGCGCGCGCTCCAGCGATTGGTAGCAAAGGTCGGTCGCCAGCACCGAATAGTCCATGCCGGGATGCTTGCGGCAGAAATCGTCGAGCAGCATGGCGATGGTGTAGGGCTCGGCGCCGATCGAGCAGGCCGCGCTCCACGCCTTGATCTGCCGCGTTCCCTTGGCGAGGATCTCGGGCAAGATGGTGCCGGTGAGATAGTCGAAATGCGACGGCTCGCGGAAGAAGTCGGTTTTGTTGGTGGTGACCGCGTCCATCAGGTGGACGATCTCGGCCTCGATCGCCGGGCCGGTCTCGTCGAACAGGATGCGGCAGTATTCGTTGATGTCGCCGATGCCGACGGCCCGCATGCGCCGGCGGATGCGCCCTTCCAGCATGGTGTGGCGCGAGGTGTTGAGCGCGATACCGCAATACGCCTTGATGAACTTCGCCAGCCGCTCGAAATTGAACGCGCTGAGCGTATCGCGTTCGGACAATCGGGCGGAGGGCGTCATCGGTGGCTCGCGATGCCGTCAGGCGGCGATTGGAAGGGCTGCGACGTCGGCGGTGGTCAAGAGCTTGGCGACATCGAAGATCACGACAAAGCCGCCGCCGCGATGGACGACGCCGGCGATGTAGTCGCTGCGCCACTGGATGCCGACATCGGGTGCCGCGTCGATCTCGTTCTCGGCGAAGCTCGCAACCTCGAGCACGCGGTCGGCGACCAGCCCGAGGCAGAGTGTGCGGCTCTCCAGCGGCACGTCCAGCACCAGGATGCGGCTTGCCGCCGTCGGCGCCTGCTTGGCAAGGCCGAGCTTGGTTCTGAGGTCGATCATCGGAACGCCACGGCCGCGCACGTCGATCAATCCCAGCATCCACGCCGGACCGTCGGGAATGGCGAAGGCGTCGCGGTAATCCAGGATCTCGCGCACCAGGGCAACGGGAACCGCGAACACCTCCGCACCGAGGCCAAGCGTGACGTATTGGCCCGCCTTCATCTCACGCATACTCCTTGAAGCGTTCGTCGTCGGAATCGGGGCCGCCGTGGGTAAGGTCGAGCGCGAAGCCTTTGGCGCGTTCCTGCTGCTCGGCGACGGTGGGCGCTTTCGGCGTGCCGCGCAGGCTGATGCGCTCCGGCCGTTTCTTGACGGCAGTCTTCTTGGCGGCGCTGCCGGTGCTGCCCTTGGCGTCGGTGCGGAAATACGAGATGGAGGTCTGCAATTCCTCCGACTGGCTCGCCAGTTCGACCGAGGTGGCGCTCATCTGTTCCGACGCGGCGGCGTTCTGGCGCGTCACCTTGTCGAGCTGCTGGATCGCCTCGTTGATCTGGCTGGCACCGACGTCCTGCTCGCGGCAGGCGGCGCTGATCTCGGAGACGAGCTCGGCGGTCTTGCGGATATCGGGCACCAGGCGGGTCAGCATTTCGCCGGCGGACTGGGCCGCCTTGACGGTTTCGCTCGACACCGCGCTGATCTCCGAGGCCGCGGTCTGGCTGCGTTCGGCGAGCTTGCGCACTTCCGAGGCGACCACCGCGAAGCCCTTGCCGTGCTCGCCGGCGCGCGCCGCTTCCACCGCCGCGTTGAGGGCAAGCAGGTCGGTCTGGCGCGCAATCTCCTGCACGATGGTGATCTTCTCGGCGATGGTCTGCATGGCGATGACCGCCTTGTTGACGGCGTCGCCGCTGACTTCGGCATCCTTGGCCGACTGGCGGGAGATCTTCTCGGTCTGCGCCGCGTTGTCGGCGTTCTGCTTGATGTTGGCCGCCATCTCTTCCATCGAGGCGGAAGCTTGTTCGGCGGAGGAAGCCTGCTCGGTGGCGCCTTGGCTGACCTGTTCGGCCGCCGACGACAATTCCTGGCTGCCCGACGCGACGTTCTCCGAAGCATTGGTGGCATTGGTGACGACATCGCGCAGCTTCTCGACCATGCGCTGCAGCGCCCGGCCCAGCATGTCCTTTTCCGACAGCGGCTTTGGCTCGACGGTCAGGTCGCCCTCGGCGATCTTGTCGGCGATCTGGGCGGTGGTGCGCAGGTTGGCGG
>NZ_JBWZET010000003.1:0-3650 GCF_056722145.1 Rhizomicrobium sp.
CGGCAGCGTCGGGACGTTCGCCTGCTCGCCGAGAACTTTGAGCTGCTCCATGGCGGCCGGACGGTTGACGTCCAGCGAGGCCATCAGGACCTTCTTCTTCTCTTTGGTTTGGAGCAGAAGGCCGAGCTTGGCGGAGGTGGTGGTCTTGCCCGAGCCCTGCAGGCCGACCATCAGGATCGGTGCCGGCGGCGAACCCAAGGTCAGTCCGGCACCCTCGGTGCCCAGCATTTCGACCAGGCTGTCATGGACGATCTTAACGACCTGCTGAGCCGGGGTAACGGAGCGGATCACCGCTTCGCCTTCCGCGCGCGGCTTCACCGTCTTGATGAAATCGTCGACCACGCCGAGTTCGACATCCGCCTCGATCAGGGCGGTACGGACTTCCTTCAGTGCCTCGTCGACATCGCCTTCCGTGAGCGCACCGCGGCCACGAAGCTTGTCGAACACGCCGCCCAGGCGGGATTGCAAAGAGTCGAACATTCTCTACCCGTTATCCAAAGCATGATCGCCCCAGGGGGCGCCACGCGCTGCCTGGGGGCGATCCCAGGCCGAGCCTGGGACCGGAAAGCGTAAGGCCTTCCGGAAGTGGGCAGGTTTTACGGCGGGACGGAAGAGGTGTCAAACTGTAAAGCATTACTTGACACTCGGAAGGCAATGCTTTACACATCCTAGAAGCTGCCACGGGCCTGGCGCCCCGAAAGCGCGCCTGAGCGTGGAGGCACGCCCGTGATTCAGTCGTCTGCGAGTAAAGGTCTCAACGACCTCTTTGAGACCGCAAAGAGCTCAAAAGTTCGTCAGGATTTGCAGCGGCGGTGTTTGCAGATTTTGGATGCCGTGCACCACGCGCAAACGTTGGATGATCTGAAGTTACCAGGCCTGCGGCTTCATCCCGACAGCCGCTTCAAGCCGGTGAGATGGCGAGTAGATGTCAATGGACCGTGGCGCATTACCTTCGAGTGGCAAGACGGCGAGGCGCGCAAAGTCGACCTCGTCCAAGACCATTGAGATCAAGCTCGACCGCCGCCCGACCCATCCCGGCGAGTTGTTCCGTGATGTCGTCTTGCCCGCAATCGGCCTGTCGGTGAGCGCGGCGGCGCGCCAGCTTGGCGTTTCGCGCCAGACGTTGCACGCCATCATGTCAGGCCGCTCGGCCGTCACGGCGGAAATGGCGCTGCGCTTCGGCCGCTTCTGCGGCAACGGCCCGGGCCTGTGGCTGCGGATGCAGCAGAGCTTCGACCTCTGGCAAGCCGAGCAGGCGCTGCAAGGCAAGCTTGATGCGATCCCGACCTATCCGGTGATGCCCGAATAGCCTACTCCCCCACCCGCACCGATTTGAACATCATGGTGGCGTCGTCGAGGGCGTCTTCGCTTTGGGCGCTGACCTCCACCACCAGGGTGCCGCCGCCCGGCAAAGCGCCGGGAACCGTCAGGCCGGCGTAGAGCGGCTGGCCGCAGCCGGGAAACCAGAACTGCTGCTCGTTCGGCGCGAGATAGGCCTTGCGCACCGTCGCCGCATGGCCATCCACGGTGATGGTGGTTTCGGTGAAATCGGGATGGCTCGCCTTGGTCAGCATGGCGCTCGCCTTGGTGCCGGCCTGATAGCGGATGCAGAGGTGGGTGCCGACCACGTCGCCGTAGACGAAGCCGTTGCCTTTGCCCTGGCGGATGTGGGCGCCGTCGGGGGCGTAGAGCGTGAAGCCGCCGCCGTCGAGCTTCACCCAGCCGGGCGGCGTCGTGACGATGGCGGCGGGGCTGGCCACCGGCGGTGCCTTGAACCCCTGCCAGGCGAAAAAGCCGACCACGGCGACCAAGACCAGCGTCACGACCAGCGGCAGAACCCGGTTCATCTCAAGCCTCCGTGCGCCGATCCCGGCGCCTGTCAAGTGGTAACGTCGGATCACGCTTCTCAGCAAGCGCCATCATGGGATACCGCTAAACGCCGACGGGTCGAAGGTCGAAACCTGTGCTGCCGCGATGTCCCACGGCAGATCCTCGACCCGCAACGACTTTAGCACGGTCGCTGCCATCTCGCGTTGGTACTCGGTGGCGAATGCGCCGTGCAGCTCGATCGCCACCGGCTGGCCGCGCCACATTCCACCCTGCTCAACGTACAGCGATACCCGCCAGGGTTCGGCACTTCCCGCCAAATAACCACGGCGCAGCAGCGCGGAACGACCGTTCTTCTGCAGCCAGATTTCGCTGGTGCCCGCGGACCCGGAATCGACCGTGCCCGGACCAAAACGATAGACCAGCGCGAAGGTCGGATGAATGATGCGGCCGGCTCCGAAATCGTCATGCCGTTCGGCTGTGATGGTGGTGCCGTGTGGCGCGCTGACGCGGAAGGCGCCGGCGTCGACCTCGATCCACGCCGACGAAGCGACCTCGGGAGTGCCGAAGGTGTCGATGATCGCCGGCCCGCCGTCCCAGAAATAGGACTGCAGGTAGGGCCGCGCCAAACCCCACCCCGCCGCGGCGACGACGGCAAATGCCAGCACGAAGGCGACGGGTCGCGCGAGCCTCATGGCGCTTCCAGTGACGGGCGAACGTGCGGCACGACCGGCTTCCGCTCGCGTTCAAGCTCGATTGTGGTGACGATGCGGGCACCGAGCCAGCGGCGGTCGAGATTGGCGAACCAGCCGTGGATCTCGAGCGCGGCCCAGCCGCGATGCGTCCTGACCGCGTCCGGCACGACGAGCTGCAGGAAATAGGGCGCCTCCTCACCGGGAAATTCGGCGGTGCGCAACAGCGCCGGACGGCCGTCCACCTCCACCGTCACCTCGCGATAATCGAGACCCGATTGGGCGAGGCCGTCGTTCGCGGGCGAGCCGACCATGTAGCTGAGCGTGAAGCGGCGATCGTTCAACACCCCGCCGAAGCGTCCCAGCCGGACGAGCCGCGTCGCGTCGGGCGCGGCAATGCGGAAAATCCCGCAATCGCGCGGCTGCCAACCGGCCGAGAACGGAACCGCCGATGGCGGCGAGGTCACGATGGTGGTGGCCGACGCGGCGGTGGTGAACGCGGCGAACAGCACAACAAGATACGTTTTCGTCATGGCGTTTCGACCTCGATTTTGGGTGGCGAAACAGCGGGCGCATCGATCAGCGGATAGACGACGACGCTGCGCAACACCGCTTCAGCCAAGTCGCGTTGCTCCGCTGTGGTGAAGGCGCCTTGGAAATAGAGCGCTTTGGCAGCACCGCGGCGCGGCACCACCATCGCAAGCAGGTACGGGGTGTCGCTGCCGGGCTGATAGGCGCGGCGGATTACCGCTCCGGCGCCGACAAGACTGACCGCTTCCTCGTCGTAAGACGGCAGTGCGCGCCACGACCGAGCGGTTTCGATCGTGCTCCAGGTCAGCGCAAAAGCGGGGTGGACGATGCGGCCGTGCGTGCCGGCATAACCGTCGTCCGCATTCAGTTCGGTGCCACTCGGCGCCCGCAGCGTGAATGCGGTGGCCATCAGTGGCTTCCAGGCGTGAGCCGACTGCCAATCGGGATAAACGCGCCAGTCGCACATGCAAAGGACGGTGATGGTGTCATGCACCACAGTGAGGGACGACGCCAGTGCGAGGATGGACACCCCGACCACGACGGCGGCTCCAAGCAACGCCAACGAACGCGACAGCACTCGAACCATGCATTCCCCCATGG
>NZ_JBWZET010000004.1:0-13595 GCF_056722145.1 Rhizomicrobium sp.
ACTCCAACGCGAAGCGTGGCGCCTAGAGCATCGGACGTTCGGCCGGAATCCCTTGATCGTCCTACGCCCCTCGGTGTCATGGCCCGCGACTGCGGGCCACCGAGGTGTCATCTGGCACAGCCCCGAAGATCGCGACAGATTTGACCTGGATCGCCCGCAATTGGCGGGCGATGACAGTGTGGTGGCGATCTCACATCAACGTCCGCCACTCTAGCGGGCGCAATCTCCGCAAAAATGGAGCCCCCTTCGTCCGCTTCGCGGCCTCTTCCCCCACGGTCTTCGTGCGGGTGAGGAGATTTCCTTGCCCGCGGGGGCAGAAAAGAAGCCGCGCAGGCGTGCTATCAGCCTCGTGCCTGCCAGTAGGTGCGCTCTTCGCTGTCGGGGTCGTTGACGACTGTGCAGGCGGCGTTGAACAGCATCACGCGGCGGGTTTGGGTGTCGTAGCGCGGCCAGGCCGGCTGGCCGACGGCGGCGGGCACGGCGGTGCGCGCGAAGGACGTGAAATACGCGCTGATCGCGGCGGCGGTTTCGCCGAGGCCGGGGCCGTTGCCCTGCAGGTCGAGAATTTCCTGATTGAGGAACACCAACGAGATGTCCGAGGCATGCCCGGCGCGGAACGTCCAGTCGGTGCCCTTGATCGGTACGTTCGACTGATAATCGTTGCGATAGCGATAGACCGGCGCCGGTTGCAGCGATTTCCGGTCGGCAAGCAGCGTCGTGTTGTTGCCGAAACTCGTCGCCGTCATGATCGCGATGGCGATCTCGGGGGCGCTCGCGGTGGGGCGCGTCTTCTTGTACAGCGCAATGATGCGGTCGGCATCGGCACCGAGCTCGCGATGCGCCAACGCGATCAGCGCGGCATCGTCGGAGTGGAAGAAGGCGGGATTGTCACGCATGAAGAACACCGCCTCGTCGCGCATATTGCCGATGAGCAGCGGAATGTTCGCGGCCATCGCCGGTGCCGCCGGATCGAACGGATTGGCGGGCAGCACGGTGCCGTCGACCACCGGCCCCCAATTGCCGGGCGCATCGCCGCCGAGCCCGCTCGTGCTCTGCGCATTCGGATGCGCCGCCGCCCACGCCTTGGTCGGCACGCCGAGCGGACCTTTGGCGCCTTGCAGCTGAATCGCCAGCAGCTTTTCGGCCGGAACGTCGCCGAGCTGGGCGGGATCGGTGAGGCCCAATGCGGCCAGCACGCGCGCGGTGGTCTCGATCGCGGACGCCTTGGAGGCGGATGTCAGCATCGCGCCGCTCTGGATGCCGGCCTTGTGGAACAGGCCCGCCGCGGCGGGCATCGCCAGGATCGCCGAGGTCTTGGCGCCGCCGCCGGACTCGCCGAACACCATCACATTGCCCGGATCGCCGCCGAACACGGCAATGTTGGTCTGCACCCATTTCAGCGCCGCGACGATGTCGAGCTGACCGGCATTGGCCGCGCCCTCGCCGGCATAGAGATACCCGAACAGTCCGAGGCGGTGATTGATCGCCACCACCACCACGTCATAGGCCGCGGCGAGATGCGAGCCGTCCTGAATGTTCTGGCCGCCCGAGCCCGAGGTGAAGCCGCCGCCGTGCAGATAGAGCATCACCGGCCGCTTGCCGCCGTCCTTCACCGCCGGAGTCCAGACGTTGAGAAACAGGCAATCTTCGCTGTAGGCCGGCTCGTGTTCGCCATAGGTCGTGCCGGGGCTCTGCAGCGCGGGCGCGCCCAGACGGGTCGCATCCTTGACGCCGGTCCACGCCGTCACCGGCGGCGGCGCCTTGAAGCGGTTCCGGCCCGAAACCGAGCCGGCATAGGGGATCGCCTTGAACGCCAGCGCGCCCCGGCTGTGACCGCCCCGGATGCGACCGGTCGCGATCTCGACCTCGACAAACGGCGCCACCGTCTGGGTCGGCCACTCGGGCGCCTCGGCACGCGCCGGCAGCCACGGCACCGCCAACGCGGCTCCCGCGGTTTTCAAAACGCTGCGGCGGTCAAACCGAACCATGTCATCCTCCGAGGCCAATGCCGCGCCGAGGATAGCCAACTGGCTGCCCCGCCGCTACGCACGATCAATGCGCATCAATACCGGCTGCTATCGGCAGTCGGCAAATGCGCCTATGGTGGCGATCGAACCAGCTCCAACGGGGGGAGGAGCATGACAGCCAATCCATTCCCGGTCCGCCAATCCAGTCGCGCCCTGACGGCCGTCGCCTGGCTGGTGACGATCGCGATCAGCCTGGCGCCCGATATCGCGTGCCTCACCATCGCTCACACCCAACCGACGTGGCTGACCGCCGTCAAGGCCGGGCTCCTGCTGGTACTGGCGATGGGCGCGATGTTGTGGAAGCCGCTTCGGCCGCTGCGCAATTTCTTCGTCGCGATGGCCGCCTTCTTCCTGCTGTTCGCGCTCGCGGCCCATGTGAATTTCACCTGGCCGGCGCTGCAGGCGCTGTTCGGCAGCACCGTCTTCGACGCCCGCATGCAAGCCGAGCAGACCGGCAAGCTGGCGGTTTCACTGGCGATGATCGCGATCCTGCTGCTGCTCGGCCTGAGGCGCCGCGACCTTTTCCTGCGCCTCGGCGATCTCAGGGCACCGATCGCGCCGGTGCGGCTGCTCGGATTCCCGCGGCCCGTCTCCTGGGTGTGGTTCGGATTGCAATGGGGCTTCTACATCGCGGCCGGACTGGCGGCGGTGCAGTATTTCAGCCTGCGACCGAGCCCGGCCTTGCTCCACAAGCTCATACCACTGCTGCCATCGATCCTGTTTTATGCCGCGATCAACGCCGTCAACGAGGAAATCGCCTTTCGCGTGCCGATGCTGGCGACCCTCGAACCGGTCGGCGGCAGCCGGCAGGCGCTGTGGATGGCGGCCACGTTTTTCGGCCTCGCCCACTATTTCGGAGTTCCCGGTGGCCTGTTCGGCGCCATCGCCTCGATCTTCATGGGCTGGATCCTGGGCAAGGCGATGCTGGAAACCCGCGGCCTGTGGTGGACGTGGTGGATCCATTTCCTCAGCGACGTGGCGATTTTCGTGTTCCTGGCTTTGGCTTTGCTGAAGTAGCCGGTTCAGCGGTCGTAGTCGTGGCGGCTCGAATAGAACAGCAGCGCCATCAACCCGGCGCCGACCAGGATCGTGACCAGTGCTCCCAAAATCAGGAACACCCAGCCGGTCGGACTGAGCGCCACCCCGGCCATCGCCCGCCAAGCATCCGTCGCGTAAATAACGGCCGCAACCAGGAAACCTACCGCCACCGCCAGCGCGATCCAGCCGGCTATCCCGAGGCGCTGTTTCGATTTGTCGTCCATGCCGACTCCCGGGTGACAGCGAATTAACGCCCCAAACGCCGGCCGGAGCCGGTCGCCAACACGGCAATGCCAAATTCCACCCGCCCAATACTCCGTCACCCCGGCGGAAGCGCAAGAGGGGGCGTTGGCGAGCGCCAACGATTCGGGCAATGATTCGCGCGACGTGATTCGTCCGCGCGTTTTGAGAAGGAGTATCGCCGATGAGAAGGCGTGAGTTGATGAACGGACTTTTGTGGGGCGCCCTCGCCGCCGGCATGACCGTCCCCGCATTCGCCGACGAAGAAAGCCGCAGTGGCGATGACCGCGATGAAACCCGCGATGCGGACCATCCCGGCGAAGACGATACCTTCACCGAAAACGAGATCACCCGCTCGGCCGCCGACTTCTTCGGCATCACCACCGAAGCAACCGCCAAAGCGGTGCAGCGCGTGTTCAAGGATCAGGGCCGCCCCGACGCCTACGTCAAGGGCGACGAAGGCTCGGCTGCGTTCGTCGTCGGCCTGCGCTATGGCTCCGGCTGGCTGATCCGCAAGAACCACGACCCCAAGAAGGTCTACTGGCGCGGGCCTTCGGTCGGCTTCGATATCGGCGGCAACGCCTCCAAGGTGTTCACCCTGGTCTACAACCTCAAGCGCGAACCCCGCCTGTTCCAGCGCTTCCCGGGCATCGAAGGGTCGTACTATTTCATCGCCGGTATCGGCATTCTCTACATGCGTTCCGGCGGCGTCACGCTCGCCCCGATGCGCACCGGCGTCGGCCTCAGGGCAGGCGTCAATGCGCAGTACCAGGAATACACCGACAAGCGGGACTGGTTCCCGCTCTAAAAAAGGGTGAGTAGGGAGTAGGGTGTGGTGAGACGGGCAAATGCCACTCACTATTCCCTACTCACTACTCCCTTCTTTTCATGCCGCTTCGGGCTTTTCTTCGATGCTGCCGGCCGGCTTCGGCAGGTAGAGCAGCAGCGCGGCGGCGACGTAGGTCGACGAGAAAGTGCCGACGACGATGCCGAACAGGATCGAGCCGGTGAATTCGGCCAGTGCCGGCACGAAGAAATAAAGCGGAATGATCGACAGTGCCGTCGCCGCCGAGGTCAGGATGGTTCGCGTCAGCATCTGGTTGGTCGACAAATTGATCAGGTCGGCCAGCGCCATGCGCTTGTACTTGCGCCGGTTCTCGCGGATTCGGTCGAACACCACCACGGTGTCGTTGATCGAATAGCCCGCCAGCGTCAGCAGCGCGGCGATCGAGGTCAAGGTGAAATCGAGGTGCAGCACCGAAAACAGGCCCGCCGTCACGAACACGTCGTGGCCGGTGGCGATGGCGGCGCTGATGCCGTATTGCCATTCGAAGCGGAACGCCACCCACAGCGCAATCGCGAACACCGCCAGGATCGAAGCCAGAATGCCGGCGCGGAACAACTCGCCCGACACCTTGGCCCCGATCACCTGGGTATTGAGGTAATGGTAGCCGGTGCCCAGACGGTCTTTGATCTTCTGCGCCGCAACGTTGTAATCCTGGTTGGCGTTCGGCTGGACGCGGATCATCAGGCACGAATAGGTCGGCACCGAACACGGACCGCCGCTCGTCGTCTGGATCACGGTGTCGTTGAAGCCGAGCGAGGCGATCTCCTGGCGGACCTGCGCCACCTGGCTTTCGCTGATCGTGTACGGCGCCTTGGCCTGCACCTCGACGCCGCCGGTGAAGTCGAGACCGAGATTGAATCCGTGCGTGACAATCGCAATGATCGAGATCAGCAGCAAAAGCCCGTCGACCGCAAACGCGTAATAGCGCGCGCCGATGAAGTTGATGTTGGTGGCTTCCGGAAGAAATCTGAGCAGAGGCATGAAGTTACGCGTCCAAATGGGCGGAGTAAGCGGGCCGGCAGAGATAAACGCATTGGGCGGCGCGGACAAGCCGGCATCGCCCGCGACCATGTCGGACCAACACCGGTTTCACCGCAGAAACCGCACGAACACCCCCGGCGACGCCGTTAGCGGCCTAACTGGGGGCTCATGGCAGCGATTTCACCCCGACTGCGGCAAAATGACAGGCGCAACCGCTGGGCAGACACGGCAGGACTTCCTACGTAACACCCAGGCAAAACCGCAGGCCCGCATGGAGCAGCTCGTCCCCGACGTCCTCGCCTATATCCGGGCGCACCCCGACATGGCGGCGGTCGTGATCGGCTTCACCGCCTTTGCCGAAAGCTTCGCCTTCATCAGCTTCTTCTTCCCCGGCTTCGCCATCATGGTGGCGGCTGGCGCGCTGGTACAGGCCGGCGTCGTCGACCCGGTGTCCGCAGCTTCCGCCGGCGCGCTCGGCGCCGTGCTGGGCGATGCGGTGTCGTATTGGATCGGCATCAAGTTCGGCCACGTACTGCCGCGGTCATGGCCGTTCCGCCGCCACCCCGACGCGCTCAAACGTGGCGAGGCCTTCTTCCAGCGATGGGGCTGGCCCAGCGTGTTCGTCGGCCGCTTCTTCGGACCCTTGCGCGCCTTCGTTCCGCTGACCGCCGGCATCTGCCGCATGCCGGTGCTGCCGTTCATGTTCGGCAACATCACCTCCGCCATCGTCTGGGCGCCGGCGTTGCTGGCCATCGGCTATTTCGGCACCGCTATCGCCCTCAACGGCTGGTCGATCGAACAGAAGGCACTCGTCGTCGGCGCCGCCGTGGCCTTGTTCGCGGCGTTCATCTGGCTATCACGGAAAATCTTCAAAACGGATTGAGGGCGCCCGCGCCAGCGCCCTCGTTCACGCCATTCAACCGTGCAGCTTCGCCGCGACTTCGGCGATCTTCCTGCCCTGGTAACGGGCGCCGGCGAGTTCGTTGGCGCTCGGCTGGCGGCTGCCGTCACCACCGGTGACGGTGGAGGCGCCGTAGGGCGAGCCGCCGGTGATCTCGTCGAGCGTCATCTGGCCGGCATGGCCGTAATCGAGGCCGACCACCACCATGCCGAAATGCAGAAGGTTGGTGATGATGGTGAACAGTGTCGTCTCCTGGCCGCCATGCTGGGTCGCGGTGGAGGTGAAGGCGCCGCCGACCTTGCCGTTGAGCGCACCGCGCGCCCACAAGCCGCCGGCCTGATCGAGGAAGTTCGACATCTGCGACGCCATGCGGCCGAAGCGGGTGCCGGTACCGACAATGATCGCATCGTAATCGGCGAGTTCCTCCACCTTCGCCACCGGCGCCTTCTGGTCGAGCTTGAAATGGGCCTTGTCGGCGACGTCGGGCGGCACCAGTTCGGGCACGCGTTTGATGTCGACCTCGGCGCCGGCTTCGCGCGCCCCTTCAGCCACCGCAGTGGCCATCGTCTCGATGTGGCCGTAGGACGAATAGTAGAGAACCAATACTTTAGGCATAACATTCTCCTTGAGGATTTCAGGCAGCGTCCACCAGGACGATTTCGGATTCTTCCAGGGCGGTGACGGTGAGGGTTTCCACGTCGCTGATCGCAGCGCCGTCGCGTTTGTCGACACGTACCCCGTTGACCTCCACGGCACCGACGGCGGCGACAAGATAAGCGTGGCGGCTGGCACCGAGCTGGTATTCGGCGGTCTCGCCCCGTTTCAGCGTGGCGCCGACGACGCGGGCATCGGTGCGGATCGGCAAGGCGTCGCTGTCACCCGGCAAGCCGCTTGCGAGCGTCACGAAACGGCCCGAGCGATCGGCCTTGGGGAACGGCTTCGAACCCCACGCCGGTGCGCCGCCCTTCTCGCGCGGCAGAATCCAGATCTGGAACAGTGTCGTGGTGGTCGGCTCGAGATTGTATTCGGCATGGCGCACGCCCGAGCCCGCGCTCATCACCTGCACGTCGCCGGCTTCGGTGCGGCCCTTGTTGCCCATCGAATCCTGATGCGTGATGGCGCCCTCGCGGACATAGGTGATGATCTCCATGTCGGCATGGGGATGCGGCGGGAAGCCGGAATTGGGTCCGATCTCATCGTCGTTCCAAACCCTGAGCGCCCCCCACTGGACGCGGTTCGGATCGTAATAGTCGGCGAACGAGAAATGGTGGCGCGCCTTCAGCCAGCCGTGGTCGGCATGGCCGAGACTGTCGAAGCGTCTGACGTCGATCATGGGAACTCTCCCGGCGGCGGGGCCGCCTTGCTGTTGCCGCCGATAGTTATTGATCCGGAGGGCGAACAGAAATAGAAACGATTGAAACACATCGTTTCCGGATTCGATCGCATGAGCGCCCTGCCCGACCTCGAAGCCCTGGCGGTGTTCGACAAAGTCGCGGAATTCCGCTCGTTTGCCCGCGCCGCGGCCGAGTTGAAGCTGTCGAAACCGACGGTGTCGAAGGCGGTGGCGCGGCTCGAGCAGCGCCTGCATACCACCCTGTTCAACCGCACCTCGCGGCGGCTGGCGCTGACCGAAGCCGGCGACAAGCTGTTGGCGCGGGCCGCGGCGATGCTGGCGGAGGGGGAAGCGGCCGAAGCCGAAGCGCTCAACCAATCCCAGGTGCCGCGCGGGACCTTGCGCATTGCCGCACCGATGAGCTTCGGCGTCCTCCACATCGCCCCGCTGCTGCCGGCGTTCTTCGATCAGTACCCGGAGGTTGCCGTCGACCTGCACCTGTCCGACGAGATGGTCGATCTGGTCGGCGACGGCTTCGATGGCGCCGTCCGCATCGCGGCGCTGCCGGATTCCTCGCTTGTCGCGCGCCGGCTGTGCGCCATGCCGGTTTATGTCGTAGCGGCGCCCTCGTATTTGAAAACGCACGGGCGGCCGAAGCACCCCATGCACCTCGGCGAGCACGCCGCCATCACCTATTCCTATGCGCCGCGGCAGGTGTGGCAGTTCAAGAAGAAGACCGGCGAGGTCGCCAGCGTGCGTGCCGCCGGACCTTTGCGCGTCAACAACGGCGAGGCGATGCTGCCGTCCATCCTCGCCGGCGTCGGCATTGCCATGCTGCCCGAGTTCATCATCCGAGAGGCGCTGGCGAAAAAGCAGGTCGAGATCCTGCTGCCCGACTGGTCGCTGCCCGACGGCGCGGTCTATTGGGTCACCCCGCCCGGCACGCCAAAACCGGAGCGCGTCACCGTGATGGGCGATTTCCTGGCTAAGATGCTGGGGAAGAAGGGTCGTTAGCTACGCCCGCAACGCCCGCTCCACAGCTTTCGGCTCCGTTTCGATCACTTTGAGCAGAATCCGCGCCGACCGCTCCGGTTGACGGCGGCCTTGTTCCCAATCCTTCACCGCAGCCATGGCAAAGCCGAAACGGGCGGCGAATTCCTCGCGCGTGAGATTGAGCGAGGCGCGGATGGCGCGCACGTCCACCTCCTCCGGGACATGCACGACAAAGCCTTCGGTCTCCTCACCGCGCACAAAAGCCCGCGCCCGCCGCGCACACTTCAGCAACCTTTCACCGGCCTTTGACACGACGATTTACTCCAACGCTTACCCGGAACCATACTGCGGCATTGCCGCTCCTGCCAGCACCATGATGATGACAGGCATTTGTCGCTCAGGGCTGTCGCCGAACAGCACATGGTGCCACACAAGCGTGACTCCCTATCATGTTCAAGCCACTTGCCTTGCTGCCCCATAATACTGGTATCGTGTATGCGCATTTTCCACGGAGCGCGGCATGGCCGGGCAAGCGATTATCGATCAGCGGCGGGCGCAGATGTTTCCGGTGCTGGGCGAGGACGATCTGGGGCGGCTGCAGCGCTTCGGCGAGGAGCGCGCATTTGCTGATGGCGAGGCGCTGGCGCGGGCGGGCGATGCGTCGGGAGCGTTCTTCATCACCGCGGGCGAAGTCGTGATCAGCAGCGCCGACGGCGAGGTCATCGTCGTGCACGAGCCCGGGTCCTTCGTCGGCGAACTGGCGCAACTGTCGGGGCGGCCGTCGCTGGTCGATGCGGTGGCGCGCGGTGCCACCAAGGCGATCGCGGTCACCCCGGCGAATTTGCGCAATATCCTCGTCAGCGAAGCCGAACTCGGCGAGATCATCATGCGGGCGCTGATCTTGCGCCGCGTCGGCCTGCTCGAACAGGGCACCGGCGGGCCGGTGATCGTCGGTCCTGCAGACAATGGCGACGTCTTGCGGCTGCAGGGCTTCCTGACCCGCAACGGCCATCCCCACCAGTGCCTCGATCCGGCGGGCGACGACGCGGCGCGCGCCATCATCGAAAAATACGGCGATCACACCCTGCCGATCGTTCTGTGCCCGGACGGTTCGGTGCTGCACAATCCGTCCGAACAGCAGCTCGCCCGCTGCATCGGCCTGTTGCAGGCGATCGATGCCGACAAGCGCTACGACGTTGCCATTGTCGGAGCCGGTCCGGCGGGGCTGGCGGCGGCGGTCTATGCCGGCTCGGAAGGGCTTGCCGCCATCGTGCTCGACTGCCGCGCCTTCGGCGGCCAGGCCGGCGCCTCGGCCCGGATCGAAAATTATCTCGGCTTTCCGACCGGGATTTCGGGCATGGCGCTGATGGCGCGCGCCTTCAATCAGGCGCAGAAATTCGGCGTCGAAATGGCCATTCCCGACGAAGTGCGATCGCTGGCGCGCAACGGCGAAGACTTCGCGTTGCAACTCGGCAGCGGCGCCAGCGTGCGGGCCCGCGCGGTGATCGTGGCGACCGGGGCGCGCTATCGCCAGCTGGCGCTGGCCAATCTGTCGAAGTTCGACGGCACCTGCGTGCATTATTGGGCCTCGCCGCTGGAAGCGCGATTGTGCCAGGACCAGGACGTGGCCTTGGTCGGCGCCGGCAATTCGGCGGGTCAGGCGGCGGTCTATCTGTCGGGGCACGCCGCCAAGGTGTGGCTGCTGGCGCGGCGCGGATTGGAGGCGACGATGTCGCGCTATCTGATCGACCGCATTGCGGCGCAGCCCAATATCGAAGTGGTGACGGGCGCCGAGATCACCGCCCTCAACGGCAATGGCGGCGTGTTGCGATCCTTGCGCTGGCATGGCGCCGACGGCGAAACCGAAAAGAAGATCGCGCACCTGTTCCTGTTCATCGGTGCCGAGCCCAACACCGACTGGCTGTCGGCGTCCGGCATCCGCCTGTGCGACAAGGGTTTCATCGCCGCCGATGGGCGCCATGAAGGCAGCCCGCTGGAAACCTCGATGCCCGGCGTGTTCGCCATCGGCGATGTGCGCTCAGGCTCGATCAAACGGGTGGCCTCGGCGGTCGGCGAAGGCGCCGCCGTGGTGGCGCGCCTGCACCGTTATCTGGCGGATGCCGCGTAGCTACTTGGCGGCGGGTAAGGCGCCGAGCTGGTCGGCCGTCATGGTGGTGCGCAGCTTGCCGCTGAACGGCACGTAGCGAACCTGCTCCGGTGTCAACGAAACGACCTTCTGCATCTGAGGCGTTTTCACCGCCACCTCAACCCGCGCGATGGTGCCGGTATCGCCGGTGACGACCTTCTGCACCTGCCCGATCGTCGCCCCGCGGGCGTCTTCGACTTTCGCCTCACCGAGCGTGTCGTTCGGATTGACCACTTCGTTGAGACCAACGGTTTTCATCGCCGAGGCCGAGCGCGCCGGCTGGTTGGCCGCCTGCCGCTGCGGCGCCGTATCATTGGCATAAGCCGCGCTGCCGATCAGCAGGGCTGTGACAAAAAGAGAGGCAGGAACACGCATCATCAGGCTCCTCGATGGCTTGCGAAGACCCAACGCCTGCCGCCCGCGGCTGTTCCGATTCCGCTAATTCAGCACCCTGACGTAGATGTTCCGCGCCGACACCTTCGTGATGCCTTCGATCTCGAGGCCGAACAGGCCGGGGAGCTGGTTGGTGGAGGCGGGATCGTCGTCGATCAGGACCGCCATCAGCTGGCCGTTGAGGATGTGCAGGAAAACGCCGCCGCGCGCGACGATCTCGTAGTCGTTCCAGTCGTTGATGTTGATATGGCCGGTGAGCTGCTCGGGCGGCGCGATCATCGCGATCAGCTTTTTCTGCGCCGCATCGCCGCCGCGCTGGCGCACGACCTGCCCCAGCCACGCCTCGATGCCCATCGGCGAATTCTCGGCGAACGCCTGCCCCGAATAGCGCAGCGTCTTGGGATTTTCGGGATACCAGAAATCGGCCTGCGGCCCGGTCAGCATGATGGCGGCGTTGTAGGGGCCGACATTTTTCACCACCGCGGGCGGCGTCTTGGAACGCCACGGCACGCCGGTGCGGCTTCGATATTGCACCCCGCTGCCGCCGCTGTTCTCGACCTTGATCTCGAGCCGAAGGTCGAAATCGTGGGCGGTGAGCGCGCGATAGGTGAGATAGGCGGTGCCGGACGGATTGGCGGGCGTCGACTCGCCGACGATGACGCCGTTTTCCACCCGCCAGAACCGCTTGTCGCCATCCCAGCCGGTCAGCGTGCCATCGAACAGCGACACGAAGCCCTGGTGATCGGAAAAGTCGCGTGGCACCGGTTGCAGGAAGCGGCTATCGGGCTTGGGCGGCGGAGCATTACCAGCCCACGCCGCACTCAATGCCAGAACGACAATCCCTGCAACCGCGCGCATGACTCATCTCCGCTGTGAGGCGGACTGTTCTACGCGATTTCGAGGTAGCGGTCGCCGCTGCAGCCGCAGACCGGGCAATCGTCCGGCGCATCGCCGATGACGGTGTGGCCGCAGATCGGGCAGACGCGCACCTTGGCTTCGGCGAGGTCCTTGCCCTCGGTCACCGCGGCGATCGCCTGGCCGTAGAGCTCGTAATGGACCTTCTCCACTTCGAGCGCGAAATGCATCGAGCGGACGGCCTTCTTGTCGCCGGCGGCTTCAGCTTCCGCGATCATCGGCGGGTACATGGTCGTGACTTCGTAATCCTCGCCGTTCTGGGCGTCGGCGAGATTGTCGAGCGTCGACTGGATGCCGCCTTCGAGCGCCTTCAGATGATTGCGCGCATGAATGGATTCGGCTGCCGCCACGCCACGAAACAGCCGCGCCACCACCGTATAGCCCTCGCGCTCCGCCTTATCGGCATAAGCGAGATACTTCTGGTTGGCCTGGCTTTCGCCGGCGAAGGCGGATTTCAGATTGCCTTTGGTCGACACGGGTACACCCTCATTGTTCGTTGAATCGGTCTTAGAACAATGAAACGATTACCCCTGCGGCGACAGGGGGCAAAAGCGCCCAGGACAGCGTCGTGCGGCAGTACCCGTCAGCCGTGTTTCAGTTTGAAGAACAGGATGATGCTGGTCATCACCAGGGCCGAGCCGTTGCACACGATCACCGGCATGTCGTGGATCGCGAAGCCATAGGCGAGCCAGCACAGCAGGCCAACCGTCATCACCACGAACATGCCGAGCGAGACGTCCTTGGTGCGGCGCGTCCGCCACACCCGAAGGACCTGCGGCAGATAAGCGGCAGTGGTGCAAAAGGCGGCGGCGAAGCCGACGAATTCGGTCTGGGCGGGGGTCATGGCGATGTGACTTCAAAAGAGGCGATTCAGGGCGCCGTTCCTAGCAGGGGTTTGCCCGCGCCAACAGCCGCTTACCTTGCTGGGCGGCTATGCAAAGCGCCGCGCCCGTGCGCTGGCGCCGCTACCGCACCGTGCAATCGTGCGCCGGCGCCATGGTCGATTCCGCCCCCTGTACGCAAGCGCACTCGCGTGACGAAGCCGTGCACAATTTCGCGCCACTCACACATGCTTTCCGCAAACGCTACGTCGAAAGTTGTTTGCGCCAGTGCCCGCTGCCCACTTGCGCTCCGGCCCGCTTTGTTTCTAGCTTCGCAATGGAAGTGTTTTTGTTGTGACAACATACAGTACGTTGACGATTGTGTTTCTAATCGAGCGATTTTTAAGACTGGAAGGGGATTTAATCCATGGCGATCAATCCGAACACACCTCCGGTGGCGGTAGCGGACAGCGCGTCGGTAAAAACATCCGGCACCACGGAAGCAATCGGCAACGTCCTCAGCAACGACAGCGATCCCAACGGTCTGACGCTGAGCATCGCGACCGTCAATGGCCAGGCCGCGAACGTCGGAACGACGATCTTGGGAACCTATGGTTCGCTGGTGCTGCGCGCCGACGGAACATATGACTATGTCGTCAACCCCAATGCCGCAAGCCTGATCGTTCCTGGCAACACCGTCACGGACCTGTTCCAGTATACCGTCACTGACGGTTTCGCTTACACGCAGACCGTATCGGTGATCGCGGCACAGAACCTGATCCCGCAATCGGAAGCGTTCAACGACAAGACCTGGGTGAAATTCGCCGACAGCGGCGCCGCCCCCACCGTCACCGCCAACGTCGATACCGGCCCTACCGGCACCGCCAAATCGGCCGACCGGATCGCGCTGACGGGCGCCAATCGCGGGGTCTATTTCCAGACCAACGTCGCCGGCCAGTA
>NZ_JBWZET010000005.1:0-6677 GCF_056722145.1 Rhizomicrobium sp.
ATCTTCTTGCGCACGCGGCTGATCAGATTGTCGATCGAACGGTCGAACGCCGAAGCTTCGCGCCCTTGCGTCAGGTCGAGCAGCTGATCGCGCGACAAGACGATATGCGGGCGTTCAAGGAACGCGAGCAGGAGATTGAATTCGCCGGTCGACAGCGGCACGACCTCGCCATCGTCGCCGATCAGCTGACGCGCGCCGGTCTTCAGCTTCCAGGTACCGAACTGCATCGTCTTCTGCACCGGCAGGCGGCGCGAGCGCGGCACCGACTGCGCCCGGCGGATCACCGCCTTGGCGCGGGCAAGCAGCTCACGCGGCGCGAACGGTTTCACCACATAATCGTCGGCCCCCATCTCGAGCCCGATGATGCGGTCGGTCTCTTCCGATTTCGCCGACAACAGGATGGTCGGGATGTCGAGCTTCTCGCGAATGGACCGGCACAGCGACAGCCCGTCTTCGCCCGGCATCATGATGTCGAGAATGACGAGGTCGAACTTGTAGCGGCTCAGCATGTGGCGGGCTTCGAGCGCGTGGCTGGCCATGGTGACGCGAAAGCCGTTGCGCTGCAGGTAGTGGCCGAGCGGATCGCGCACGCTACGTTCGTCTTCGACGAGCAGGATATGATAGCCCTCATCCGGCTTCGGCGCGGGATCCTGGCCTTCCATCTGCTGGGTCATCGATCAACTCCTCCGCAACGACATTGCGCACGCGAAATCAACCATTTGCGGTGCCCGGACAGTTGCGAGTAATTCTCACCAGCCCAGTCGAACGCCACCCCCGCACGTCACTTCTTAAGGCGACAGGCGTTGGAAAACATGAACAATCTGGCGTCATGATGGCCATTTGTAACAACCCATCCCAAGTCCGCACTTTGAGTTTGAACGTCACGAGCGGCAAATCCCGTCACGGCGCCTGCCACGCCGACGCCCGGTGGTTAACCTCCTCGGCCCAGGGATTGCGCCGGTCTGGCCAAGGCGGCGGCCAAATTTGCCGGATCGTTTTTGCCTGGCGGGAAAAATCCTCCACCTTTGTCGCCTGCATGTACGACAAACAGATGGATGACGCCGAATTCCGCTCTTTTCGCGGCGGCCCGCTGGCACATGGCCTGCTTCGGCAAATGGGCGCCCTGTTTCTCGCGAGGCGCGGTTCGTTATTAAGGAGAACCTCACCATGTCCATTGCAGGCATCAGCTCGCAAGGTCCCGGCAATCTAAGCCAGGTCCTGTCGAGCCTGCTTTCCAAGCTGGATACGAGTTCGACATCGACGCCGTCGACCGACACCACGACCAGCACACCGACCGACACCGACGCCGCAAGCGACGGTGGCCTTACCGGAAGCACCAAACCCAGTCTCTCGAGTATGGTCCTGGGCGTGCTGATGGGAATGCAGCAGCAGTCTACGAGTACCAGTTCGACATCCAGCACCACGACCAGTTCGGCCACCGCAACCAATCCGGTGTCCAATCTGTTTGCGGCGATGGATGCCAATTCCGACGGCACCGTGAGCCAGTCGGAAATGGAGTCCTACATCCAAGGTGTCGGCGGGACCACCGCCCAGGCCGATACTCTTTACAGCGATCTCAACACCTCGGGATCGAGCAGCGGCGTCACTGAAGCCGATCTCGCCAGCCAAGCCCCGCCTGCGCCCCCGGACGGCGGCGGATCGCAAGTCCATCACCATCATCATCATCACGGTGGCGGCGAATCGTCGGGCTCCAGCAGCCAATCGTCGAGCGCGGGCGATCAACTCGTCGCGGCGTTGGACGGCAACAACGACGGCTCGATCAGCCAAAGCGAACTGTCGAGCTTCCTGACCTCCAACGGCGGCAGCAGCACCGAAGCGAATTCGCTGTTCTCGTCGTTGACCTCCAACGGAAGCAGCGGCATCACCGCATCCGACATCAACACCGCCCTGTCCAACATGGCCGCCAGTTTCACGGCCAATCCATATGCCTCGATCCTGAACACGATCGACGCCTTCTCGACTTCCGCAACGAGTGCCGCCAGTTCGGCAACCGGCAGCACCGTCTCGGTCAGCGCCTGACCGCGTTGGGAGACGGAGAAGCCGTCTCCCACCTTGTTCGCGCTCTATCGCAGCGTCAGCACCACCACCGATTTTGCCGGCAGCGTCAGCGTCAGCTTGCCGTTCGCCAGCCTGGCACCGTCGAACGCGACCGGATGCACCGCATCGGGCGCATCGAAGCTGTTGTGCGCGTCCATCGCCGCGGCGGTGAGGATTTCGCCGGTGATCTTGCCGTTCACGCCTGCAAGCGCCGCCGCAACGTCCGCCGGCTGATGCGGATCGAGATTGGCGAGCGCAATCACCACGGCACCGTCCTTCGTCTTCGCCGCCGAGGCACTGACCTGCGGCACGCTCCACTTGCCGTATTTGTAGGTGCCGGTCTTGATATCGAGCGGCAGCGACGTCGCGTCCTGGAACGGGCGATACATGTGGAAGACGTGATAGGTCGGCGTCAGCACCATCTTGGGGCCGTCGGTCAGGATCATCGCCTGCAGCACGTTGACCGTTTGCGCGATCGAGGTCATCTGCACGCGGGCGGCGTATTTGTGGAAGACGTTGAGGTTCGCCGCTGCCACGAGCGCATCGCGGATGGTGTTCTGCTGCACCAGGAATCCGGGATTGGTGCCGGGCCCGGGCTGGTACCAGGTGCCCCACTCGTCGATGTAGAGCCCGACCTTCTTCACCGGGCCGGTCTTCGCCGCCTTGGTCTCGGCCGCCGTCATCACCTTGTCGTGCTCTTTGATGTAGCCATCCATCTTCAGCGTGTTGGCGAGGATGGCGATCCAGCCCGCTTCGTTGAAGCCGGTGGCGGTATCCTTGTTCTCCCACTTGGGCCCGAGCACCGTGTAGTAATGCAGCGAAATCGCATCCATCGGCGCGCGGCGGTTCGCCATCAAGACCTTGGTGAAATCGGTGAACTCGCCGCTGCGATCGCCGCTCGCCAGCATCACCGGGCCCGGCTGCTGCGGCGTGCGCATGAAGCTGGCGTACTGATTGTAGAGATCAGCATAGTATTCGGCGCGCATGTTGCCGCCGCAGCCCCAGGTCTCGTTGCCGATCGCATACACGGCAACCTTCCATGGCTTGTCGCGGCCGTTGGCCTTGCGCTCGCGCACCATCGGGGTGTCGGCGGTGCCGGTCATGTATTCGAGCCAGTCGGCGGCCTCTTGCGGCGAACCGGTGCCGACGTTGGCGTTGACGTAGGCGTCGGCGCCGATCTGCTCGACGAAATCGAAGAACTCATGCGTGCCGAAGGCGTTGGGATCGGTGACATTGCCCCAGCCGTTGACTTGCGGCGCCCGCGTCGGACCGACGCCATCGCGCCAATGATAGTAATCGGCGAAGCAGCCGCCCGGCCAGCGCACCAGCGGCACATGCAGTTCCTTCAGCGCCGCGATGACGTCGTTGCGCAGGCCGCGCGTATTCGGGATCGGCGACTGGGCGCCGACATAGACGCCGCCATAGACGCCACTGCCGAGCATCTCGGAAAACTGGCCGTAGATGTATTTGTTGATGGTCGGGCCGGGCTTGTCGGCATGGACGGTGAGTGTGGCCGGCGCCGCTTCGGCCGACGCTGTCAACACAAGTGCCGCAATCGCGGCGATGAGTGTTTTCACGGTGATCTCCCTCTCGGCACCCCTTCTAGTACAAGGACTTTCCTCGGACAAATCTGCAATTGACACTTTTCTGCCCCAATTCGTCGCCATCGCGGAGACACCAAAACAGGCGGCGGAATCGCCCCATGTTCGCTCCCTTGAATCTGGCGCATAGTATCGATTCGAGAGTGGATTGAAGCGCCTATGACCAAGCACGCATCGTTCGAGCGGGCCCGCCCGATCAACAAGGCCCTGCGCCTGCACGGCACCATCGCGCGCGATCTCGGGATCGCGATCATGTCGGGCCGCTACAAACCCGGCGACCTGATGACCGGCGAGGTCGCCAGCTCCGAAAAGCTCGACGTCTCCCGCACCGCCTATCGCGAGGCGATCCGCATTCTGGCAGCCAAAGGCCTGGTCGAGTCCAAGCCCAAGGTCGGCACCAAGATCAGTCCACGCGCCAAGTGGAACATGCTTGATCCCGACGTTCTCGCCTGGACCTTCGAAGGCGAGCCGGACCATGAGCTGCTCGAAAGCCTGTTCGAGCTGCGTGATATCGTCGAGTCCGCGGCCGCCGCGATCGCCGCGACCCGCCGCACCGAGGCCCATCTCGAGGCGATGCGCGAGGCCATCGACCGCATGGCGATGTACACACTCGCCACCGAGCCCGGCCGCCAGGGCGACCAGGATTTCCACCGCTGGCTGCTGGAAGCGACCGGTAATCCCTACATCATCTCGCTCACCACCGGGGTGCAGGCGGCGGTCAACACCACCACCATGTTCAAGCAGCGCGACCGGCCGCTGCCGCGCGATCCGGTGCCCGACCACAGGCGCGTGTTCGACGCGGTGGCGGCCCGCGATCCGGCGCGCGCCCAGAGCGAAATGAGCACCCTGATCCGCCTCGCCTTCCAGGACACGCCGCGGCGGTCGCACCTAAAGAAGCCGTGATCGCGGCGTTTTCACGCAAATTTCGCTAAACTCCGGCGCGCCGTTCCTGCTACCGATACCAGGAACGGATTTGGGAGGAGCTTGTCATGTCGGAACTCACGCGACGGACGATGCTGGCGGCCACCGGTGCCGCGCTTGCCGTGAAGGCCGAGGCCGGAGCGCCGCTGACTGCGAGCGCCGTCGTCGATCGCATCAAGGCCCATGTCGGCGTGCCATGGCGCGAGAAAACCGTTGACGGCATCATCGCCGGCGATCCGGCGACGCCGGTCAAAGGCATCGCCACGACGATGATGGCGACCTATGCCGTCTTGAAACGCGCCGCGGCGGCAGGGCTGAACATGGTCGTCACCCACGAGCCGACGTTCTGGTCGCATCAGGAAGATGTCTCGCAGGTGCTGAACGACCCGCTCTATCGCGAGAAGCTCGCCTTCATCAAGTACAACAAGCTCGTCACCTTCCACTTCCACGACCATTGGCACGCCTTGAAGCCGCGCGACGGCATCGCCGACGGCACCATGCGCAAGCTCGGCTGGACCGATTACGTCAGCGCCACCGATCCGCAAAGTTTCACTCTGCCGCCGACGACGCTCGGTTCGCTGGCGCACTTCATCAGCGACCGGCTGAAAGCGAAGACCCTGCGCGTCATCGGCCGCCCCGAGATGGCGGTTTCGAAGGTGAAATCGAGTTGGGGCTATGCCCAGAAATTCCCCGGCGTCGATTACCTCAACAGCGACATCGATGTTTTCATCGTCGGCGAAACCTGGGAATGGGAACTGCAGGAATACGTCGCCGATCTCGTCGCCGCCGGCCGCAACAAGGCCCTGATCATGGTCGGCCATATCCAGTCCGAGCAGTGGGGCATGGAGCCCTGCGCCGACTGGGTGAAAAACTTCGTGCCGGAAGTGCCGGTCAAATTCCTCGAAATGCCCGAACCCTATTGGAACGCCTGAGATGCCCGCAAAACTCTTCACGCCCATCGACCTCGGCCAGCTTCACCTCTCCAACCGCATCGTCATCGCGCCGATGTGCACCTATTCGGCGACCGATGGCTGCGCCAATGATTGGCACGTCATCCATTACGGCGGACTGGCGCTGTCGGGCGCCGGCCTGTTGACCTTGGAGGCCACTGCCGTGGCGCCCGAGGGCCGCATCACCTATGGCGACATCGGCTTGTGGAACGACGGCTGCGAAGCGGCGCTGGCCAAGACGCTCGAAAGCGTGCGGCGCTGGTCCGACATGCCGATCGCGATCCAGATCGCCCACGCCGGCCGCAAGGCCTCCACCGATCTGCCCTGGCTCGGCGGGGCGCAACTGCCGCCGCACAATGTGCACGGCTGGCAGACGGTGTCCTCGTCGACGCTGGCATTCCAGGATGGCGAACACGCCCCCCACGCGCTCGACCGCGACGGGCTGAAGCGCATCCGCGAGGCCTTTGCCGCCGCCGCCAAACGCGCGGTGCGGCTCGGACTCGATGCCATTCAGGTTCACAGCGCCCACGGTTATCTCTTGCACCAGTTCCTGTCGCCGCTCGCCAACCAGCGCGACGATGAATACGGCGGCAGTCTGGAAAACCGCTTGCGCTTCCCGCTGGAGGTGTTCGAGGCGATGCGCGAGGTCGTGCCCGATCGCGTCGCGCTGACGGTGCGCGTGTCCGGCACCGATTGGGTGGGTGGCGGCTGGGACATTGACGGCACCATCGCTTATGCCAAGGCGCTGGAAGCGAAAGGCTGCACCGCGATCCACATTTCGAGCGGCGGGATGTCGATGGCGCAGAAAATTCCGCTCGGCCCGAATTATCAGGTGCCGCTGGCGCGGGCGGTGAAACAGGCGGTGTCGATTCCGGTCATCGCCGTCGGCCTGATCACCGAAGCCGAGCAGGCCGAAGCCATCATCGGCACCGGCGATGCCGACCTCGTCGCCGTGGCGCGCGCGATGCTCTACGACCCGCGCTGGCCCTGGCACGCCGCCGCCGCCCTCGGCGCGCGCGTGAAAGCCGCCCCGCAATACCTGCGCTCGGCCCCGCACGCCGCACCGGATCTGTTCAAGGCGTGAGGACCCTCATACCGAGGAGCTTTGCGCGCGCGATGTCGTCAATGGCGTTTGGCGACAGAGCGT
>NZ_JBWZET010000006.1:0-11098 GCF_056722145.1 Rhizomicrobium sp.
CCGGTCGCCGACATCGAAGAGGGTTATATTTCGACCTCCAGCGTCATCCTGGCCAATCTCGCCATGGACCTCGGCCGCCCGATCCGTTGGGACGGCAGCCATGTGATCGGCGACGCGGAAGCCGAGAAGCGCTTGGCCCGGCCGTATCGGGCGCCTTACATCCATCCGGCGGCCTGACCGGATGCGCGCACAAATCCTATTGGCCGCGGCGGCGCTGGTGGCGCTGTCGGGTTGTGCCTCGCTGCAAGCGCCGACCGGCGTCGTCGATCCGGCGCGGCTGACTGCGCTGTTGAAGGGCTATGCCGACAGCGGCCAGCTGGTCGGGGTCTCGGCGCTGGTGACCCAGAACGGCAAGGAGACCTATTTCGGCGCCTTCGGGGCTGCCGATCGCGAAGCCGCCCATCCGATGGCGCGCGACACCATCGTGTCGATCTACTCGATGACCAAGCCGGTCACCGGCGTGGCGCTGATGACGCTGTGGGAAGCGGGCAAGTTCCGTCTCGACGATCCGGTCGCCAAATACATTCCCGAACTGGCGAACGTGAAGGTCTATGCCGGCGTCGATGCCGCCGGCGCGCCGCTCCTGGTGGCGCCGAACCGGCAGATGACGATCCGCGACGTGATGCGCCACACCGCCGGGCTGACCTATTGCAGCAAGGACAATCTGCCCGAACTGAAAGCGGCGTGCGACGCCGCCGATCCTTTGGCGCTGACCCATTCGCTCGACGATTTCGCGCGTGTCCTCGGCAGCCTGCCGCTCGAATACCAGCCGGGCGAAAAATGGCGCTACAGTTTCGGCGTCGATGTCCAGGCGCTCTTGGTGCAGCGCCTTTCCGGCAAGCCGTTCGCCCAGTATGTGCAGGAGAAAATCCTGACCCCGCTCGGCATGGCCGACACCGGATTCTACGTGCCGCCGGAAAAGCGCGCCCGTCTCGCCGCCATCTACGAACGCCACGACGACGGCAGCTTCACGCGCAAACAGAACGACAAGTCGATCGAGCTCAACACCGGCCACTGGGCGATGATGCCGGGCGGCTTCGGCCTGACTTCGACGCTCGACGATTACACCCGCTTCGCCCGCATGCTGGTCAACGGCGGCGAGCTCGACGGCGTGCGCATCCTGAAACCGGCCACCATCAAGCTGATGAGTACCAGCGTGCTCGATCCGGCGGTGACCGACCGCTCGTGGCTGCCGTCGAAGGGCGAGGTCGGCTTCGGCATCGATTTTGCCGTCCGCACCGTGCCGCCGGCGACGCATGACAGCCCCTCCGGCGCAGTCGGCGAGTTCTTCTGGGATGGCGCCTGTTACACGCTGTTCTGGGTCGATCCCAAGAACAAGCTCACCGCCGTTTTCTTCACGCAATATCAGCCGTTCGGGAAAGTCCCGGCCCATAAGGCTTTTCGCGATGCGGTCTATCAAGGTGTCGATCCGTCGGCGCTGCCGCCCAAATAATACGAGGATTGAGATGAGACTGTTGCCGCTGGTTGCGCTGTGCGCCGTGATGTCCGCCGCGCATGCGGAAGACGGCTATGATCTGTGGCTGCGCTATCGCCCGCTCGAGAAGCAGGATCAGACCCGCTATCGCGCTGTCGCCACCGAAGTCGTCAGTGCCAGCCATTCGGCGACCGCCCATGTCACGACCGACGAACTCACCCGCGGGCTGTCCGGCCTGCTCGTCAAGAAGATCGCGGCCGGCAACACCGTGCGCGGCAACGGCGCGGTCTTGTTCGGCACGCCGGCCAATTCGAAGACCATCGCCGGCCTCAACCTGCCGCTGACGAACCTCGGCCCCGAAGGCTACGTCATCAAAAGCGTGACCGCGAAAGGCAGGAAGATCACCGTCATCGCCGGCAACACCGATGTCGGCGCGCTCTATGGCGCCTTCCGCTTTTTGAAGATTCTGCAGACCCGCAGCGCCGCCGATCATCTCGATATCGCGTCGGCGCCGAAGGTGAAGCTGCGCCTGCTCAATCATTGGGACAATCTCGACGGCACCGTCGAGCGCGGCTTTGCCGGCGGCTCGATCTTCAACTGGTGGACGCTACCTGAGCACGTCTCGCCGCGCCTCGTCGATTACGCCCGCGCCAATGCCTCGGTCGGCATCAACGGCGCCGTGGTGATCAACGTCAACGCTTCGGCGCTGATCCTGACGCGCGATTACATCGCCAAGGTCGCCGCGCTGGCCGACACTTTCCGCCCCTATGGCATCAAGGTTTATCTGGTGGCGCGGTTCTCGGCACCGATGGAAGTCGGCCGGCTTCCCACCGCCGACCCGCTCGATCCGGCGGTGCGCGCCTGGTGGAAGAACAAGGCCGACGAAATCTACAACGCCATTCCGGACTTCGGCGGCTTTCTAGTAAAGGCCAATTCCGAGGGCCAGCCGGGGCCCCAGGATTACGGTCGCAGCCACGTCGATGGCGCCAATATGCTGGCCGAGGCGCTTGCCCCGCACGGCGGTGTCGTGATCTGGCGCGCCTTCGTCTACAGCCACGAAGTGCCCGACGACCGCATCAAGCAGGCGTATTCCGAGTTCAAGCCGTTTGACGGCAAGTTCGCCGCCAATGTGATCCTGCAGGTCAAGAACGGGCCGCTCGATTTCCAGCCGCGCGAACCCTTCAGCGCCCTGTTCGGGGCGACGCCGGCCACCAATACGGGCCTGGAAGTGCAGGTCACCAAGGAATATCTCGGCTTCAACACCCATCTCGTCTATCTCGGGACGATGTGGCAGGAAGCGCTCGAAGCCGACACCTATGCCAAAGGCCCCGGCTCGACCGTCGCCAAGGTGATCGACGGTTCGCTGTTCGGCAATAAGCTGACCCTGATGGCTGGCGTCTCCAACATCGGCGCCGACCGCAACTGGTGCGGCTCGATCTTCGATCAGGCCAACTGGTATGCCTTCGGCCGCCTTGCCTGGGACCCCGATGCCAAGGCCAGCGACATCGCCGCCGATTGGGTCAAGATGACCTTCACTGCCAATCCGGCGTTCGAACAGCCGGTGGTCGCGCTGATGATGGGTTCGCGCGAGACCACGGTCGATTACATGACGCCGCTCGGGCTCGCCCATCAGATGGGCACCTCGGGCCATTACGGGCCGGGACCGTGGATCGACAATGCCGGTCGCGCCGACTGGAATCCGGTCACCTATAACGGCGCCAAGGCCGACGGCATCGGCTTCGACCGCACGCCCACCGGCTCCAACGCGGTGGCACAGTATTTCCCGCCGGTGGCGCAGAAGTTCACCGGCGTCGCCACCACGCCGGAAAACCTGCTTCTGTGGTTCCACCATCTGCCGTGGAGCTATCGCGTCGCCTCGGGCCGCACCTTGTGGGACGAACTCGTCACCCGCTACGGCGACGGCGAGGCCAAGGTCGGCGCGATGGCGGCGACATGGGCGAAGCTGAAGCCATTCGTCGATGCCGAGCGCTTCCAGATCACTGCCGACGATTTCCTCATCCAGGAACGCGACGCCAAGCTGTGGCGCGATGCGTCGGTGGCCTATTTCCAGAGCGTTTCGGGCCTGCCGCTGCCGGTGGGAGTGCCGGCGCCGGCGCACAGCCTGTCGTACTACAAGGAATTGTCGTGGCCGTATGCGCCGGGGCAGGGTGCGCCAGGCAAGAAGATCAAGCCGCCGCCAGTGGAGGATGCCCAACACTGACGAAGCAGGAGGAGGGGCGATGAAGTGGACCTTGCTCGCGCTGTGCGCCGCGGTAACGCTGTGGCCGGCGCGAGCCGACGATGGCTATCGCTTGTGGCTGCGCTATGACGCGCTCGATAAACCGGCGGTCGCCGCCACCCACGGCTTCGGCCGCGCCATCGTCACCGCGGCCCATTCGCCGACCGCCGAGATCACCGCCGCCGAGCTGACGCGCGGGCTTTCCGGGCTGCTCGGGAAAAAGATCGCCGTCGGCGATACGGTGCGCGCGTCGGGCACCATTCTGTTCGGCACCCCCACGGATTCGCCGACCATTGCGAGTCTCAAGCTGCCGCTCGCGCGGGCCGGCAGCGAAGGCTTCGTCCTCCGCACCGCGACGGTGAAGGGCAGGAAGCTGATCGTCATCGCCGGCAACAGCGACGTCGGGGTGCTGCACGGCGCCTTCGCCTTGCTGCGCCTTGTCCAGACCGGCCAATCGCTCGACCGGCTCGATGTTGTGGAGGCGCCCAAAATCAAGCTGCGGATGATCGATCACTGGGACAATCTCGACCGCACCATGGAGCGCGGCTATTCCGGCTTTTCGATCTTCAACTGGTTCGAACTGCCCGGCCATGTCGATCCCCAGCTCACCGATTACGCCCGCGCCGAAGCCTCGCTCGGCATCAACGGCGTGGTGCTGACCAATCCGTCCGGTCTTACCACCGCGGTCAGCCTGACCGAGCCGTGGCTGAAGAAGGCCGCCGCGCTCGCCGATTTGCTGCGCCCCTATGGCATCAAGGTCTATCTGTCGGCGCGGTTCTCGTGCCCGCAGGAACTCGGCGGCCTCAAGACCGGCGATCCGCTCGACCCTGGCGTGCGCGCCTGGTGGAAGGCCAAGGCCGACGAGATCTACCGCCTCATTCCCGACTTCGGCGGCTTTCTGGTGAAAGCCAATTCGGAAGGCCAGCCGGGGCCGCAGGATTTCGGCCGCAGCCACGCCGACGGCGCCAATATGATGGCCGCGGCACTGGCCCCGCATGGCGGCATCGTGATCTGGCGCGCCTTCGTCTACGCGCCGGGGCCCGAGGACCGCGTCAAGCAGGCGTATAACGAGTTCAAGCCGCTCGACGGCCAGTTCGCCGACAATGTCGTAATCCAGATCAAGAACGGGCCGCTCGATTTCCAGCCGCGCGAGCCGTTCAGCCCCTTATTCGGCGGTCTCGAGAAAACCCCGGCCGGCCTCGAGTTGCAGGCGACCAAGGAATATCTCGGGTTCAACATCCACCTCGTCTATCTCGGCACCCTGTGGCAGGAGGTGCTGCAGTCCGACACCTACGCCAAGGGCCCGGGCTCGACGGTCGCGCGTGCGGTGGACGGCGAACTGTTCGGGAACAAGCTCAGCCTCGTCGCCGGCGTCTCCAATGTCGGCACCGCGCGCAACTGGTCGGGTTCGATCTTCGATCAGGCCAACTGGTACGCGGTCGGCCGCCTGAGCTGGAACCCCAACGCCGACGCCCGCGCGCTTGCCGAGGAGTGGGTGCGCATGACCTTCACCTCCAACCCTACCTTCACCAAGCCGGTGGTCGACATGATGATGGGATCGCGCGAAGCGGCGGTAAACTACATGACCCCGCTGGGGCTCGCCCACCAGATGGCGACCGGGCATCATTATGGGCCCGGTCCCTGGATCGCCGACGCCGGCCGTCCCGACTGGAATCCGGTCTATTACGCCCGCGCCGATCACGACGGCATCGGCGTCGACCGCACCGCTACCGGCTCCAATGCGGTGGCGCAGTATCGCGCGCCGCTGTCCGACAGCTTCGCCGATGCTACGAAAACGCCGGAAGCGTTATTGCTCTGGTTCCACCATGTGCCATGGGACTTCCGCATGGCTTCGGGAAAGACGCTGTGGGACGAACTCGTTCTGCATTACGCGCGCGGCGTCGATCAGGTCGCCGCCATGCAGGCGACGTGGGCGACGATGAAACCCTACATTGATGCCGAGCGCTGGCAGCTGACCGCCGACCATCTGGCGATGCAATACGACAGCGCCGTGATCTGGCGCGACGCCTCGATCGCCTATTTCCAATCCCTGACGGGCCGCGCACTACCAGTAGGTGTTCCGATGCCCCAACACACACTGGATTGGTATAAAGCGCAGAAAATTCGGTTTGTGCCCGGCGCGCCGGGACAGACTGCCTCGCCGTTCCGCGCCGATTGAACCGTCCGGCGGCCCTAAGTTATGGGAATTGCCGCACATTTTTTGTACCTGTCGCTTCGGCGTCATGGTTTCGCCCTAATGTTTTTACGAGCGATACCGGTAACAAAATTCACAACGCGTGCTATGGTTTAAGCTGCATGTTAGAACAATTCCATCATTTACTAAGCACATAATTGACGCTTGCGGCATCATTTTGCATGTATATTGCATCGTTTCCGTTGGTGTTATCGCAGCAACACACAAAAGCATTCGTAAGTGTTCTGTGGTTTGTTGCCTTGACGGTGCATAGGGCGAGGCATAATCCTAGTCTGTGTTACCGCTAACATACTCGGCTTAGACCAAAGCCGGCTTGCGCGGCCAATGAGGGGAGCATTCTCAGCACTCAATCGAGGCTCATCAAGTCCGGCGATCGGGTCCTTTCGAACCCAAAATACGACGACGCCCAAAGGGGAGGAACAGAATGAAATCGACAGTGAGTAATCGTGCCGTTTTGCTCGGTACGACGGTTCTGGCAGGCGTGGGCCTGCTGATTGCGTCGGCTCCGGCCGTCGCCCAAGACTCCATGGAAACGGTGACGGTCACCGGCTACCGCGCCAGCTTGACCGAATCGACCGGTTTTAAGCGCTCCGCCGTCGGCTTCACCGACGCGGTGTTCGCCGAAGACATCGGCAAGTTCCCTGATACCAACGTTGCCGAAGCTCTGAACCGCATCCCGGGCGTGACCATCAGCCGTGATACCGATGGCGAAGGTGTGAACGTCTCGATCCGCGGTCTGGGCACGAACTTCACCCGTATCACGATGAACAACACGGCGGTCGCGGTTGCCTCGACCGGCGCCACCGACTCGACCAACAACAACCGCGAAGTCGACTTGAACATGTTCCCTGGTGAACTGTTCACGCAGTTGTCGGTGTCGAAGAGCCCGCAGGCCACTCAGCTCGAAGGCGGCGCGGCCGGCGTCATCAACATGCGCACCCAGCGCGCGTTCGACCACCCCGGCTTCCATCTGTCCTACAACATGCAGGGCACCAACGAATCGACCTCCGGCGCGTTCGGCAAGCGTGGCACGCTGATCGTCAGCGACACGGAAGGCCCCTTCGGTCTGTTGATCGGCATTTCGGGCACGCAGAACCCGATCATGGTCAAGGGCTGGGAAGACGGCAACGCCGGCTGGGTTGGCCCGAGCGAACAGGCCAACCAGTGCACCACCGCCAGCGGCTGCTCGTCCTTCGGTACCAAGTCTTGGCCGCTCCCGGGCAGCATTCCGGCCGTCACCGGCAGCCCGGCGATCCCGGCTGTGCTGGTTCCGATTCCGTCCGGCTATGCGCTCACGGGCGGCGCGACGCCTTACTCCAGCGGCGGCAAGAACTACTTCCCCGCCAACTACACGATGGCGCAGGCCGACTATCTCGCGCTCAATCCGGGCATGACTGCCGTCCAGCTCTCCAACGCGCTGCTGCCGCGTCTTGGCCGTGCGATGTTCCAGTCGGGTACGCGCGATCACTTCAATGCGGTGATCAGCGGTGAATACCGTCCGACCGAAAACCTGCACTTCTATCTCGACTTCGTCTTCGGCCGCACCTTCAACAACATCAACCGCTCCGACATGGACTGGGGCGTGCGTGGTGGCGTTGGCAACCAGGCGATGTTCCCCGCCGGCATGACGCTGGCGTCTGACTGGCTCAACGGCACCGGCGGCGCCGGCGGCGCGGTGACCAGCGCGACCTTCTACGGCGGCGGCTACTTCCTCGAAGCCCGTCCGTACAAGGAAAAGGGCGACTTCTTCAGCTTCAACCCGGGCATGTCGTGGGATGTCACCGACATGCTGCACATCGAAGCCCAGGTCAACGCGAGCCGCAGCCACTTCCTGCGCGATTCCCCGACCGTGCTGGTCCTGACCTGTCAGAACCAGGCCCCGAGCAACGGTGCGCCGAATTGCACGCCGCCGGCCGGCGGCAACGTCATCACGTTCAGCAACCTGCCGGGCCAGCAGTACCCGACCGAGTCGTCGAACCTTGACCTCAACAACCCGGCCAATTTCGTTTGGTACAACGGACGCGTCAATCTGCAGGACGAAAAGCGCTACACCTACACCAATGGCGCCCACATCGACGCCAGCTACGGCGCCGACGTGTTCAAGGTCAGCGCTGGTGCGGCGTACGACGAAATCTATCGTGACATCGTCGCGATCGATGCGTCGACGCAGTGGCAGAACGCGGTCTGCGGCGGCAACCCGAACGTCTACCTGCCGGGTAACACTGCCCTGCCGGGCTGCAACGGCTCGTCCGCGCCGATCGGCACCGTCCCGACCTATCCGGGTTACGGCACGGGTTACAGCACGGGCTTTGCCCCGCTGTCGTTCTCGGGCTCGCTGATCCCGACCAGCCAGCTTGCCAACTACCTGCAGGCCGGCCCGACCGGCTTCGTCACCGTCAACTTCCCGAAATTCATGGCGGCGGCGAACTACAATGCTCTGGACCAGTGGGCGATCAAGAACACCTGCAACAACGTCCATTGTAATCCGACCTATCCCTTCACCACGGCATCGAACACCGGCGGCACGTCCGGCGCGTTCGATGAAAAGGATTGGGGCCTGTACGCTCAGATCGACGGCAAGTTCAACATCGGTGAACGCGCCCTGAAGTACAATGTCGGCCTGCGCTGGAGCGAAACGCACCAGACGATCTTCTCGCCGACCGTCTATACCGATCCGCGCAACTACGGCGCAGACGGCATCAGCGGCACGGCCGACGATCTGCAGGACGGCGGCAAGTATCCGAGCTACTACAAGTACGGCGCAGCCAAGCACACCTATCAGGCTTTCCTGCCGTCGATCAGCTTGGTGTACTCGATCGCCGATGACTTCCAGGTGCGTGGATCGATTTCCCGTACCATGAGCCGTCCGAACCCGGCGCAGATGATCTCGGTTGTGAACTTCTCCGACCTGAACGCCCAGAGCGTCAGCATCGGCAACCCGGGTCTGAAGCCCTACTTCTCGAACAACATCGACCTCGGGTTTGAATACTACACCGGTGGCGAAGGCTACTTTGCGGTTGACGCGTTCCGGAAGTCGATCTCCGGCTTTACGGTCAGCTCCAACGTGACCCAGCCGTTCTCGTGGTTGTCGCAGTTTGCCATCAACTGGGCGTCGCTGTCCGACACCCAGCAGACCAACCTGTGCGGCCGCACGGCCGGTTGCGTGAAGACGACGGCGACCGACGCGACTGTGGCGAACACCACTGTCACGGTCAGCGAGCAGATCAACGCTGCGGGTCTCGAAATCATCAACGGTTTGGAACTCGACTACGTCCAGCCGCTCGACTTCCTGACCGATCAGTACCTCGGCGTGAAGGGCTTCGGTCTGACCGCCAACATGACGATCATCGACCAGAAGTCGACCGGCTCGGTGCCGACCTTTGCGACCGGCGTTGCTCCGTTCACCTACAACGTGACGGGCTACTACGAAGACAACGGCGTGATGGTCCGCATGTCGTACGTTTGGAACGATCGCGCGTACGCGACCGGTTCGAACCAGCAGAGCCTGTGCTTGCCGGCCGGTTCGTCGTCGGGCGGTTGCCCGGCGGGCGCCTACCTGTTCGCCGCGCCGTATGGCCAGGCGGACTTCTCGTCCAGCGTCAAGCTCTCCCGCCTGGTTGGCGAAGTTGCGAGCGATCCGGAGCTCACCTTCAACATCCAGAACCTGTTCAACTCCAAGCAGCGCAGCTACGACCAGTACGGCAGCTCGCTCCACAACTACTACATCAAGGGACAGACCTTCCTGTTCGGCATTCGCGGTTCGTTTTAATCGCGGCCTCCCTGCCTCAGCCATCTAGTCGCGTCGTGACCCGGATGGCTGGGGTACTTGACTGGGCATTTGCGGCGCATCCTTTCCGGGGTGCGCCGCTTTTGTTTGAAGGCCGGCTGTGGCGCTCCCGATCGGTACGACAGCGCTGTCTTCGCGTATTTTGTTAGCGGCACCACGCCGCTTGTGATTTCCATGGCCGGAACGATGCCGGCTAGTGTAAAAGGCGCGCCCATGAACACGACCGCACCCGCACCCCGCCTCTCGACCCAAACGCTGTCCCACGCCAAACCGGGCGTCGTGCTGCCCAAATACGACCGCAGCAAGACGAGCATCGGCATTGTGCATTTCGGCCCGGGCGCGTTTCATCGCGGCCACCAGGCCTGCTATTTCGATTCGCTGTTAGCCAGGGATCCGCGCTGGGCGATCTCGGGCGCCGAGCTGATGCCGTCGGGCCTGATGGAAAACGCGCGTGTGCAGGACAACCTCTACATGGTCGCCGAACTCGACGCGACCATCCACTATCGCGTCGTTGGTTCGCATACGGAATACCTCAAGGCGCACGGCCAGGCCGATGCGATCTTCGCCCGCCTTCTCGATCCCGCCGTCAAGCTGGTCACCTCCACGGTCACCGAAAAGGGCTATTACCTCGACGGCAAGGGCGAACTCGATCTCGACAATCCGGCGGTCAAGGCCGATCTCGAACACCCCACCACGCCCGGCACGCTGATCGGCTGGATCACCGAAGGCCTCGCCCGCC
Source organism: Rhizomicrobium sp. (assembly GCF_056722145.1). NCBI lineage: Bacteria > Pseudomonadati > Pseudomonadota > Alphaproteobacteria > Micropepsales > Micropepsaceae > Rhizomicrobium > Rhizomicrobium sp. Next base: position 10,416 of record NZ_JBWZET010000006.1, read on the forward strand.
GCAAAGGCGCCGGCATGGTGCCGTTCGTGCCGGTCTCCTGCGATAATATGGTGATGAACGGCCACAAGCTGCACGGCGCGGTGCTGAAATTCGCCGAAGCGCGCGGCGACAAGGATCTGCTGGCCTGGATCGTCGACAACGTCCGCTTCCCCTCGACCATGGTCGATTCGATCACGCCGGCGGCGACGCCCGAACTGATCGAGCGCATCGAACGCGAAACCGGCCTGCGCTGCGAGGCGCCGGTGCAGCGCGAAGCCTTCCTGCAGTGGGTGGTGGAAGATGCCCTCGGCGAAGGCGCCCCGGACCTGGCTTCGGTCGGCGTGATGATGACCAAGGACGTCGCCGCCTACGAATTCGCCAAGTTGCGCCTGCTCAACGGCGCCCATTCGACCCTGGCGTATGCCGGTCTGATGCGCGGCCGCGAGTCGGTCGGTGAAGCGATGGCCGATGCCAAGCTTGCCCATGCCGTCGAACTGATGATGCGCGAAGACATCGTGCCGACCCTGCACCAGACGCCGGGCCTCAATTTCAACGCCTATATCAGCGATCTCTTGGACCGCTTCCGCAATCCGGCGCTGACCCACAAGCTGATCCAGATCGCCTCCGACGGCTCGCAGAAGCTGCCTTACCGCATCATCGGCTCGCTGATCGACGCCCTGAAGGGCGGCCGGTCGATCAAGCGG
>NZ_JBWZET010000007.1:0-4947 GCF_056722145.1 Rhizomicrobium sp.
CACCAGGTCGCACAGGTCATTCACATGCAGGAAGGAGCGGAAAACCGGCACTTTCGCGGCCACCGTGATCGGTCCACCGGCCAGCGCGTCCCGCGCGAAACTGGCCAGCGCGTAGGAATCGATCTTGTTGATGAACGGCCCGCCAAGGCTGAAGATACGCCCCGCCAGCACCGGCACTCCGGCGTCGACACCCCAGTCGAGAAAGCGCCGCTCCGCCGCCAGCTTGCCCGTTCCATAGGGATGGGTGTCCTCGCCACGCTCCGCCAGCGCCGCGGCGCCGGAGGATGCGAAAAACAGGCTGACCGGGGCCTGCCCGGCCCGCGCCGCCGCTGCCATTGCCGCAATCAAGGCCGAATCGCCCGCATCGTGCGTCTGGGCAAAAGCCGCCTCGCCCCGCAGTTCCACCTGCTCCTTGCCGGGCCAGCCCAGATGGATGACATGGGCGCCCGCCACATCCCCGGCCGTGATGGCATCCAGCGAGCGCACGGGCAGAACCTCGCCCCGAGGCAGCGCCAGATCGCGCGCCCTTGTGCCAAATCCGCGCACCCGCCCACCCAATGCGCCTCCCATTCCTTCCGCCAGCCGGGCACACAGCGCCTGCCCGATCCAGCCCGAAGGGCCGGTCAGCACAAAGCGCGCCTCGGCGGGGATGGGGGTCGGCGCGCTCACGCCCGGCATTCGCCCGAGCGGATCAGTTTGTTCAATGTGTGTGCGGTATATTCGAGGTGGTTTTTTGCTAGGCCTGGGAAGAGGCCGATCCAGAAGGTGTTGGTTGTGACGAGGTCGGCGTTGTCGAGAGTGCCGACGGTTCGGACGTTTCGTCCTTTCATGTAGGGCTGGCGCAGGAGGTTTCCGCCGAACAGGAGGCGGGTCCCGATTTTCGCGTGGTTCAAGGCCTCGAGCAGTTTTTCGCGGTTGATCCCGCATCCGGGGCGCAAGGTGAGGGGGAAGCCGAACCAGGAGGGCTCGGAGTTTGGCGTTGCCTGCGGCAGGATCAGCACTTCCTCGAGGGGCTTGAGGAGTTCGGTCAGCGTGTCGAAGTTGGCGCGGCGGGCGGCGATGAAGCCATCGAGATGGCCCAGCTGGGCAAGGCCGACGGCCGCCTGCATGTCGGTGATCTTGAGATTGTAGCCGGCGTGGCTGTAGGTGTATTTGTGGTCATAGCCATGCGGCAGGCTGCCGAGCTTGCGGCAGAAGCGCTTGCCGCAGGTATTGTCCTGCCCGGGCGCGCACCAGCAATCGCGGCCCCAGTCGCGCATCGATTCGATCAGGCGCTTGAGGCGCGGCTTGTCGGTGAACACCGCGCCGCCCTCGCCCATGGTGATGTGATGGGCGGGATAGAACGACAGCGTGCCGATGTCGCCGAAGGTGCCGACATGGTGGCCGTCATAGGTGGCGCCAAGGGCGTCGCAGCAATCCTCGATCACCCACAGGTCGTGCTTGCGGGCGACGCGCATCACCTCGGCAAGGTCGAAGGGGTTGCCGAGCGTGTGGGCGATCATGATCGCGCGGGTGCGCTCGGATACCGCCGCCTCGATCATTTCGGGCTTGATGTTGTAGGTGGGCACGTCGACATCGACGAACACCGGGACAAGGCCATATTGCAGCGCCGGGTTCACCGTGGTCGGAAAGCCGGTGGCCACCGTGATCACCTCGTCGCCCGGCTTCAGCGCCTCGTTCCTGAGCTTGGGTGAGGTCAGCGCCGACAGCGCCAGCAGGTTGGCGGAGGATCCGGAGTTGGTGGAGAGCGCGTGATCGACGCCAATCCGCGCCGCCAGGCGCTTCTCGAAGGCCTCGTTGAAGCGGCCCGTCGTCAGCCAGAAGTCGAGCGCCGAATCGACCAGCATCCGCATGTCCGCCGCCCCGTGCACCTTGCCGGAGACGGGCACCGGGCTGGTCCCGGGCACAAAGGGCCTGGGCCCGTGATAACGGTGGGCATATTCGCCGGAAAGATCGAGGATCAGCGCGCGCAATTCCTCCTCGCCCATGTCCTTGACAAGGGCGAGGGGATCGGCGGCGGGGTTGGCTGTGGTCATGTCCGCCCTGTTGCAAGAAGGGTGTTGAGGAAATCGGCCTGGTAGGTGGCCAGCTGGCGCTCCGTCACATCGCGCGGATCGGCGCCGTCGGCCACCGCGCGGTGCCACTCGGCAATGGCGCCAAGCGCGCGGTCCAGTCCCCACGCCGGCGCCCAGCCCAGCACATCACGCGCACGGGTGCAGTCGAGCTTGAGGATCTTCGCCTCATGCGGGCCGGTGGCCTCGTCCGGCCTGGTCCAGCCGGGGGCGCCCCAACCTTGCGTCAGGCGGTCCGCGATCCATGACACCGGCCTGGCATCCGCCTCGTCCGGCCCGAAGTTCCAGGCGGCGGCGGCCCATTCCCGCCCCTCCGCCAGATGGCCGGCGATCAGCAGATAGCCCGAAAGCGCCTCCAGCACATGCTGCCACGGCCGGATCGAGGCCGGCGCGCGGATCACCGGCGCCTTGCCGGCCAGCAGCGCGCGGATGATGTCGGGCACCAGCCGGTCTTCCGCCCAGTCGCCCCCGCCGATGACGTTGCCCGCCCGCACCGAGGCGACCAGCGGCGCCCCGGGCACGGAGAAAAAGCTGCGCCGGTACGCCGCGATCACCAGTTCCGCCGCGCCCTTGGAGGCGGAATAGGGATCGTGCCCGCCCATTGCCTCGCCCTCGCGGTAGGGCGCGTCGCGCTCGAGGTTCTCGTAGCACTTGTCGGAGGTGATGCAGACGATGGCCCGCACCCCCGCCGCCCGCCGGCAGGCATCCAGCACATGCACCGTGCCCTGCACATTGGTGGCGAAGGTCTCCACCGGGGCGCGATAGGATTCGCGGACCAGGGGCTGCGCGGCCAGGTGGAACACCACCTCGGGCCGGGCGCGGCCCACCGCATCCTCGACCACGGCCAGATCGCGAATATCGCCCTCGATATGAGCGACAGCCTCGGCCACCCGCGCCTGACGGAACAGGCTGATAGCCTCGGCCGGCAGGGCCAGCCCCGTCACCTTCGCCCCCATGCCCGCCAGCCACAGCGCCAGCCAGCTGCCCTTGAAGCCGGTGTGGCCGGTGACCAGCACCCGCCGCCCGCGCCAGAACGCGGCGCCGGCAAGGCGGGCGTTTTCGGCGGGTGACGCGCTCACCACAGCTTCCAGGGGGCACCCTCGGCCCACAGCCGGTCGAGATGCTGCTTGTCGCGCAACGTGTCCATCGGCTGCCAGAAACCCTCGTGGCGGAAAGCAACCAGCTCTCCCGCCTTCGCCAGCGCCTCCAGCGGCCCCTGCTCCCACAGCGTCTCCGGCCCCTCGACCAGATCGAGCACCGATGGATCGGCCACGAAAAAGCCGCCGTTGATCAGCCCGCCATCCCCCGCCGGCTTTTCCCGGAAGCCGCGCACCGTGTCATCGCCCTCGAACTCCAGCGCGCCAAAACGCCCCGGCGGGCTGACCGCCAGGATCGTCGCCTTGCGGCCATGCGCCCGGTGAAAGGCCAGCTCCGCCGTGATGTCGACATCGGCCACGCCATCGCCATAGGTGAAGCAGAAGGGTTCACCCTCCTTAAGGAACCGGCGCACCGCCTTCAGCCGCCCCCCCGTCTGCGTGTCGGCGCCGGTCTCCACCAGCGTCACCTTCCACGGCTCGCTCTTGGCCTCGTGCACCTCGATCGAATTGGTGGCCAGGTCGATCGTCACGTCCGCGGCATGCAGGAAATAGTTCGCGAAGAACTCCTTGATCACATACCCCTTGTAGCCAAGGCACACCACAAACTCGTTCACCCCGTGCGCCGCGTAAATCTTCAGGATGTGCCACAAAATCGGCATCCCGCCGATCTCAACCATCGGCTTGGGACGCAACTGCGTCTCCTCACCAAGCCGCGTGCCCAAACCTCCCGCAAGGATTACAGCCTTGATCATAATGAAAAATCTGGACCTTCTTGCCGCTCGCAAAGGGAATCGGTCCTCATCACTTAGTAGATTTCGCGGAATGCTTTCAATCTCAAATTTGATTCTTGCAAGACAATGTAATAAAATGAAAAATCTATATTTTAATACGTAACGTATTGATATATCGGGCATTAAATTTTTAACGTTTTTTATGGATTGGTCAGGGGGTTACGGCCGGAAGGCGCGGGTTGGGCCGCCGTTTGGAGCCGTGCGATCATCCCGCCGTCTTGTCGAAAGTCGCATCATCTATTGCGCGCGCGTCGGTATCTGGCGGATCAGCGGCCGTTCCGGCTTGCTCATCGTAATGGCGATAACGGCTTGCAAGATCGAGTTCCGGAATTTGACGCGCATCAAAGCGAAACCCTTTCATTTCCGGGAACAAGCTGGTCATCGGCAAACGTAACGATCCGTAGCACGGTCGCATCACCCCGATGTGGCCCGGCTTGGACGGCTTTTCTGGGAGCGCCAAAGGATGAAAATGGAAGACATGGTGATCATCTCCGTCGATGATCACATCAGTGAACCCGGCCACATGTTCCAGAGCCACCTTTCCGGCGAGGCGCTGGCCACCGCGCCCACGCTCAAGTACAAGTCGAATGGCTCGGCCTATTGGGAATACTACGGCGCCAAGATGTCGTCGGTCGCGCTCAACGGCGTCGTCGGTCGTCCCAAGGAAGAATACGGCATGGAGCCGACCAACCTCGACCAGCTCCGCAAGGGCTGCTGGGATCCGAAGGCGCGCGTCGACGACATGGACGTCAACGGCATCGCCGCCAGCCTCAACTTCGGCACCTTCATCGGGCTTGACGGGCTGATGTTCTGCAACGCGCCGGACAAGACCTACGCCGCCAAGCACGTCCAGGGCTACAACGACTACCACTGGCACGAATGGTGCGAAGCCCACCCCGGCCGCTTCATCATGAACGGCATTCTGCCCGCATGGGACATGGACGCCACCGTCGCCGAAATTCACCGTCTCGCCAAGCAGGGCTGCAC
>NZ_JBWZET010000008.1:0-2663 GCF_056722145.1 Rhizomicrobium sp.
GGCTGGTGCCATGAACCACTCACCAGCAAAATCTAGCACTTAGCTTCGCGCTGGTGCCGCTTCATCGATCTTGCGCTCAGCTAAGTGCAAGATTTTGCGTCCTCTCCCACAAGGGGAGAGGGATTACTGGTCTTCGTCGCGATCCCCCGCATCCACCTCATCGGGCACCGCGACGGTGATGCGGGTGTTGGCGAAGTCGATTTCGGGGACGTTATCCTTGGTGAACGCGAGCAGGATTTCTTCGCCTTCGTCGGCGGCGATCACCAGGACATCGCCGGCGCCGTAATTCTGCACCGACAGCACCTTGCCGATGCGGTGGCCATCCTTGTCGAACGCTTCCAAGCCGACAAGATCGGCGTGATAGAACTCGCCCGGGTCGGCCGCCGGCAGGCTTTCGCGCGCCACGAACAGCTCGGTGCCCTTGAGGGCTTCCGAGGCGTTGCGGTCCTTGACCTCGGCAAAGGCGACGACCGCCTCGTCGTCGCCCGTGGCGCGCAGCGCCGCGATCGTGAAGCGCCGCCCGTCCTTGGCGTGCAGCGGTCCATAGGCGTTCAAGGCGGCCGGGGCGGCGGTGAAGGCTTTCACCTTCACCTCGCCTTTCAGACCGTGGGCGCCGATGACCGCCGCCATCAGCACGTCGCGAGCGCGCGACATGGCACCAATCAGCCCGCAGCCTCAGCCGCCTTCGCGGCCGCGGCGGCGCGTTCCTGCGCCTTCTTCTTCGGCTTGGCCTGCTCCGGATTGCTCTTCTGGAGCGGCTTCACCAGGCCGGCGTTGGCCAGGAAGCGATGGACGCGATCGGTCGGGGTGGCGCCCTTCTTCAGCCACTCGGCGGCCTTTTCGGCGTCGAGCTTGACGCGGGCCGGATCGTCCTTCTTCAGCAGCGGATTGTAGAAGCCGATCTTCTCGATGAAGCGGCCGTCGCGCGGGAAGCGGGTGTCGGCGATGACGATGGCATAGTGCGGGCGCTTCTTGGTGCCGCCGCGGGACAGTTTGATCTTAACGGACATAACGTCTTCCTTCTTCAGTCAGTAAACATAAATAGATTCACGCGGAGGCGGCATGACATCTCCGCGCCTCCGCGTGCAAATCATCTTCGTCCGAACATGCCGCCCGGCGGAGGACCGCCGCGACCCATGTTCATCATCGCTGCAAACGGATTGGCTCGGCCGCCCTTCTTCATCGCCTTGATGGCGTCGGACATGGTGCGGTGCATCTTGAGGAGCTTGTTGACGTCCGAGACTTCCAGGCCGCAGCCGGCCGCGATGCGCTTGCGGCGCGAGCCGTTGAGCACGTCCGGATTGGCGCGCTCGGCCTTGGTCATCGATTGGATGATCGCCTGCTGGCGGGTCAGCACCCGGTCGTCGAGCCCGGCTTCGTCGAGCTTGTCCTTGATCTTGCCGACGCCCGGCAGCATGCCCATCAGGCCCTGCAGGCCTCCCATCTTCTTCATCTGGCTCAGCTGATCGAACAGGTCGTTCATGTCGAACGCGCCCTTCTTCAGCTTCCTGGCGAGGGCTTCGGCTTTTTCCTTGTCGACGGTCTCGGTGGCCTTCTCGACCAGCGAAACCACGTCGCCCATGTCGAGAATGCGGCCCGCGACGCGTTCGGGATGGAACGGCTCCAGCGCCTCGAGCTTTTCGCCCATGCCGAGGAATTTGATCGGAGCGCCGGTGACCGCCCGCATCGACAGGGCCGCACCGCCGCGGGCGTCGCCATCGGCCCGCGTCAGGATGATGCCGGTGAGCGGCATGCGGGCGTGGAACGACTTGGCGATATTGACCGCGTCCTGGCCGGTCAGGCTGTCGGCGACGAGAATGGTTTCGTGCGGGTTGGTGACCTCGCGCACGGCGGCGGCTTCCGCCATCAGCTGTTCGTCGACATGCTGGCGGCCGGCGGTGTCGAGGATGAGCACGTCATAGCCGCCGACCCGCGCCGCCGCCAGCGCCCGCTTGGCGATGGTGATCGGGGTCTGGCCGGCGATGATCGGCAGCGTCGGCACGTTCGCCTGCTCGCCCAGAACCTTCAGCTGCTCCATGGCGGCGGGACGGTTGACGTCCAGCGAGGCCATCAGCACGCGCTTCTTCTCTTTGGTCTGGAGCAGCAGCGCCAGCTTGGCGGAGGTGGTGGTCTTGCCCGAGCCCTGCAGACCGACCATCAGGATCGGCGCCGGCGGCGAACCGAGCTGCAGGCCGGTGCCTTCAGTGCCGAGGGTTTCCACCAGCGTGTCGTGGACGATCTTGACGACCTGCTGCGCCGGGGTGACCGAGCGGATCACCGCCTCGCCTTCGGCCAGCGGCTTCACCTTGCGGATGAAGTCTTCCACCACGCCGAGTTCGACGTCCGCCTCGATCAGGGCGGTGCGGACTTCCTTCATTGCCTCGTCGACATCGGCTTCGGTGAGCGCACCGCGGCCACGCAGCTTGTCGAACACGCCGCCAAGGCGGGATTGCAAAGAGTCGAACATCGTCTACCCGTTATCCAAAGCAGTACCGCCCCAGGGGGCGCCACGCGCTGCCTGAGGGCGATCCCAGGCCGAGCCTGGGACCGGAAAGGCCGAGGTCTTTCCGGAGGACGGGCTTTTTACGGTGCCCTTGGCAAGGAGTCAAACGGCCGGGTTCCCGGCTATCCCCCCACCCGCACCGATTTGAACATCATAGTGG
>NZ_JBWZET010000009.1:0-8777 GCF_056722145.1 Rhizomicrobium sp.
CTGATCCTGTTGGTCGGCGGCACCCTGGCGGTGGCGATGTTCGCCAAATCCGCCTCGCACGACCTAATGGGCCTGTTCCGCAACTTCCTCGCCGAACCCGATCAGATCGCCGTCGATCCTGGCGCGCTGCTGATCCTGATGCGCCACGTGCTGATCAAGCTGGCCGGCATCGTCGGCCCGATCCTCGGCTTGATGATGGCCTCGGGCGTCATTGCCAACGTCGTCCAGCACCGCCCGACCTTCAGCGTTGAGAAGCTCAAGCCGAATCTGTCCAAGCTGTCGCCGCTCGCCGGATTCAAGCGCCTGTTCGGCATCGAAGGCCTGATGACCCTGATCAAGGGCCTGATCAAGATCGTCATCGTCGGCGCCGCGATCTGGACCCAGCTATGGCCGGAGCGCGGTACGCTGGAATCGATGTTGACGCAATCGCCCGATGCGATCGCCTCCGACATGAACCATCTCTGGTTCAAGCTGATGTTTGCGACCCTCGGCGCCTTGGTGGTGATCGCCGGCGGCGACTATTTCCTGCAGCACTTCCAGTTCATCAAGCGCAACCGGATGTCGAAGCAGGAAATCAAGGAAGAATACCGCCAGACCGAAGGCGATCCGCACATCAAGGGCAAGCTCAAGCAACTGCGGATGGAGAAGGCCAAAAAGCGGATGATCGCCGAAGTGCCGAAGGCGACCGTGATCATCACCAACCCGACCCATTATGCCGTGGCACTGAAATACGAGGCCGGCAAGTCGCTGGCCCCGGTCTGTGTCGCCAAGGGCGTCGACGCGCTCGCCTTGCGCATCCGCGAAAAAGCCAAGGAGCACGAGGTGCCGATCGTCGAAAATCCGCCGCTGGCTCGCGCGCTCTATGCGACGGTCGAAATCGACGAGGCGATCCCGGTCGAGCACTTCAAGGCGGTGGCCCAGGTGATCGGCTACGTCATGAAGCTGACCGGCAAGATGCGGCCGAATTAGCACCGCGCACAGATAGTGCCAGACTGGCCTCATGACGAACGCCGTGCACGCCATCGATGCGGCGCTTGTCGAATAGGAACATCGAGACCGGTTGCACAGCGCCACCGGCTCAGGCAGGGTCGCGCCGCGTTTCCAGCAAGGCACTTTCATGCGGCTCATCATCGATACCGACACGGCGGGGGACGACTGCTTTTCGATCCTGATCGCAGCGGCCCAGCCACACGTCAAAATCGAAGCGGTGACGATCTGCAACGGCAATATTGCCTTCCAGCAGCAGATCGAGAATGCGCTGAAGACACTGGAGGTTGCCGGGCTCGGCGGCAAAATTCCGGTCTATCCCGGCTGCCCCAAGCCCTTGCTGCGCGATCACGTCGATGCCGCCTATGTGTTCGGCGAAGACGGCATGAGCGGCGCCCATTTTGCCCCCACCGTGCAGCGTCCGGAGCCGCGCCATGCGGTCGATGCGATGATCGATCTCATCATGGCCAATCCCGGCGAGATTTCGATTCTAGCCCAGGCGCCGCTGACCAATATCGCGGTCGCCGCCACGATGGAGCCGCGCATCGCCGGCGCCCTCAAGCAGCTTTGGATCATGGGCGGCACCGACAACGGCGTCGGCAACGTCACCCCGGCGGCCGAGTACAATTTCTATGTCGACCCCGAAGCCGCCGCGATCGTGCTGGAGGCCGGCTTCGACATTTCGCTGGTGAGCTGGACACTGTCGTTGTCCTCGAGCCTGATGACCGAAGCCGATCTTGCCGAGGTGGCGGCGCTGGGCACTGCGAAGTCCGACTTCTTCACCACCGTCAATGCCGCCCAGGTCCAGTTTTCGCGCGACCATTACGGCCATGCCGGCACGGTGCATCCCGACGCCCTGACCAGCGCCTGTGCGCTGGTTCCCGGCGTGGCGCTCGAAAGCGAGAATTGCCGCGTCGAGATCGAGATCAATTCCGCCCTGACGCGCGCCTATTCCAGCGTGTCGTCGGCCCGGGTGCCGAAACAAGAGGTCGCTGATCCCGCCCTTGGCAAGGCCAAGGCCGCCAACGCGCGCGTCATCAAGACCGTCGACCTCGCCGCCTTCCGCCGCGCGCTGAAAGCCTCGCTGGCCTGATCAGCGGCAGAGCACGTTGAGTTCGGCACCGTGGTTGTCGGGCCCCGGCGGGACCGCGAGCCCGCGCGTTCCGATCGCGGATTCCAGATTGGGCGGCGGCGCCGGCAGCGCGGGATCGACATAGGCCGCGTAATGCGGGTCTTTCTCGGCGTCCTGAAGGCTGACGAAATGCACGCCCTTCGCCTGATAGAGCGCGATCAGCTTTGGCATCATGTGGGCCTGGAAGGCACCGATGTGCAGCAGCAGCACGTAGGGGATGTCATGGCCGTAGAGCGTCGCCGACAGCGCCCGCGAATAGGCCAGGCCCTGTTCGGCCCGGGCCAAATACAGCGTTTCCAGCCGGGTGACGCCCGCCGCGTCGCTCTTGGCGAGGCAGCGCGCATAGGGCGCCGGATAATCCCAATCGTCGATGGTGAGCGTCACCGCGGCGATCTTGTAGCCGCGCCCGGCAAGGAAGGAACGGATTTCGCCGCGCTGGGCGGCGTCCTTGCCCTCATCGAGGAAGGGATAGCGGAACCAGTGCCAGTCGCTGGCGCCGGCCGCCGCGGCCACCGTCGGCTCGTTCTTGACGATGTCGGCTTCGTAGTCGGCGATCGTTTTTGTCGACAGGCCGGGATGGGTGAAGGTGTGATTGCCGAGCAGGTTGCCGCTGTCGCGCCACAATTTCAGCACCGGCGCCGAAGCCGGTTCGCCATCGCTCAGCGAGGCGTTGACGAGGCCGTAGGTCGGCGGAATGCCGGCCGCCTTCAACGCCGCGATCATCTGGCCGGCGACGTCCACGCGCGTCAGCCCGGCCGGCAGCGCGCCGTGGGCCGGCAGATCGTCCAGCGTGATGGCAATCTGCGGGTCTGCACACGCCGCCGTGCTCATCAGCAGAGCCGCCGCCATCAACGCCCGTTTCATTTCTTTTTCCTCGCCTTCGGCGCCGCGCCCAGAACCTTGGCCGCCACCTCGCCCATGACGCGATAGCCTGCCGCCGACGGGTGCAGACTGTCGCCCGAGTCATAAGACGGATAAAGATGGTCGGGCCGCCCCTTGTCCTGCAGGGCTGCGGCGAAATCGATCACGCCGTCGAACTCCTTCTGGCTGCGAATCCAGGCGTTGACTTCCGTGCGGTCGGCCTCGTTGACGGCGGTGGGGTGGTAATAGTCCACGCCCATGAACGGCAGAATGGTGCCGATATAGGCTTTCAACCCGCGCGAATGGGCCCGCGCCGCGATCTGGCGATAGCCGGCGATCATGTTCGCCACCAGCGCCGCGTGATCCTCAGCCGAGGCCGGCGTGTTGATGGTGATGCGGCCGAGGTCGTTGACGCCTTCGAACACGATCACCGCCTTGACCCCGGCCGGCGACAGCACATCGCGCTCGGTCCGCGAGATCGCATTGGGCCCGAGGCATTGGGTCAGGATGCAGTTGCCGCCGAGACCGGCATTTAAAACCGCGGTCTTGCCCTTCAGGTGCGAAGCCAGCACGTTGGTCCAGCGGTCGTTGCCGTTGGTGGTGGAGCCGCGCCCGTCGGTGATGGAATCGCCCAGCGCCACGATCGCGCCCGCCCCTGGGGCTGCGGTCAGAACGTCGACACTCGCGATCTGATACCAATGGTCAACCGCCTTGGCGCCAGCGAGGTGCGCATCCAGGGTGTGATCGCCGGCCACGACATACGAGGTCTGGCGCGAGCCGGGATGGCCGGTCTGGGTCGGCGGCGCGGCGTCGTAATGGATGGAAATCGCCAGATCGGCGAACGGCGTGACCGGCAGTGCCACCGGATCGGACACCCACTGGCCACCGGCCGGAATGGTGATGTCGCCGCGATCGGCAAAGCTGAGGGCATGGTCGCTGGCCGGATCGATGCCGTCGGCGCCAAGCGCGCGGGCGACATGCACGGCCTTCAAATGCAGCGGGGCGGTGCCGAAGGCATTGGAGATCATGACGCGAATGGCGCTGCCGCCGATCGACAGGTGCACCACTTGGCGCAGGGTGGTGTCGGTCAGGTCGGCGGGAGCGAGCTGGTTATTGGGCTCGACGATCTGCTGCGCCGAAGCCCAGCTTGCCACCCAGTGTGCGGCTGCCGGTTTCGCCGGAGTGGCGGTTGCCGCCGTCATCGTCAGAGCGGCAAAAGCCGCCAACCAAGGTCCTTGACGCATTACCGCTCCCCGATGATTTTTATGATACCGCTAACAGCGCCTTCTATCCCGATCCGGCGACACGGAAAAGACGTGGTTTGCCAGAACTTTCCCGGCGCGGCAAAACTTCCTACTGTGCCTTGAGGTGCGAATCAGCATGGCGGCTAGCATTATCGACTCGTCCCTCGGCATGCCGGGCGGAAAATGGCGCTGGGCAGCGGGGGCGTTTGTCGCCCTGGCGCTGGCGGCGGCCATCCTCGCGGTTGCAGCGCCCGAGCAGGCGCGCTGGGCTGGCGTCGCCCTTCTCATCGGCATCGGGGCCCTCGGGCTTCTGCTCCTGATCGGTATCGGCCAGCGCCGCTGGCTCGGTGGCGCCGACGTCCGCCGCATCGCCGAAGCCGCCGGCAAGGCCAATGTCGCCTGGGCGGTGACCGCGCCCGACGGCGCCGTCATCGAGTGCAACGACGTCTACCGCCGCATGGCCGGCAGCGAAGGCGAGGCCGCCGCCCCGCCGCCCGAACTGGCACTGGCCGGTGAAGCCTCCGCCGCCGTGCTCTACCGCCTGACCAAGGCCGCCGCCGAAGGCGTGATCCGCGAAGAGACCTTCCCGGTGGCGCCGGGCTTGGAAATCGTCGCCGCGGTCCGCCCGATGCCGGAGGCGCAGGCGGTGTGGTGGTTCACGCCGCGTCTGGCACCCTCCTCGCAGCGTGCCGCGGTCAAGCCCGAAACGGCGAAACCCACGCTCAGCGGCGATGTCTTCCGCGATGCCCCGATGGGAGTCGCTTTCGTCGATGGCGAAGGCACGCTGGCCGAGGCCAATACCGCGTTCCGCTCGTTCTTCCCCGCCGTCCAGATGGGCCGCTCGCTCGCCGACCTGATCGATGCCGGCGACCGCGGCCGTGCCCTCGATCTGCTCGCCAAGGCGGCGAAAGGCGAAACCAATCTTGGCGCCGTGGAAGTGCGCGGCGTCGGTGGTTCGGGGACTGGGGGCGACCGCATGGCCGAGTTGTTCGCCCATCCGGCGGCCGGCGGCAAGGCGGTGCTCTATCTGCTCGACATCTCCGAGCAGAAGGCGCTCGAAATCAAATTCGCCCAGAGCCAGAAGATGCAGGCGGTCGGCCAGCTTGCCGGCGGCGTCGCCCACGATTTCAACAATTTGCTCACCGTCATCATCGGCAATTCCGAATTCCTGCTGATGCGCCATCAGGCCGGCGATCCTTCGTTCAAGGAAATCAACGAAATCCACCAGAACGCGCTGCGTGCCGCGACCCTCGTCGGCCAGCTGCTGGCGTTCTCGCGCAAGCAGACGATGCAGCCCAAGGTGCTGATGGTGCGCGACGTGGTCGGCGAACTGACCTTGATGCTGCGCCGGCTTTTGCGCGAAGGCCTGGAACTGCGCCAAGAGCACGGCGCCGATCTGTGGCCGGTTCATGCCGACGAGGCGCAGTTGTCGAACGCCATCATCAATCTCGTCGTCAATGCCCGCGACGCGATGCCGAGCGGCGGCACCGTCACCATCAAGACCGCCAACGAGATCGCGGAGAATCCGGTCGCGCTCGGCACTGCCATCATGCCGCCGGGCGAATATGTGCGCATCGAAGTCGCCGACACCGGCACCGGCATCCCGCCCGAAATCGTCGGCAAGATTTTCGACCCCTTCTTCACCACCAAGCCGGTCGGCCAGGGCACTGGGCTCGGCCTCGCCACCGTCTACGGCATCGTCAAGCAGACCGGCGGCTTCATCAATGTCGAGTCCGAAGTCGGCCGCGGCACCAGCTTCCGCATCTGGCTGCCGCGCCACCACATCGACCAGAACGCCGTCGCCGAGGAAAAGGAACGCACGGCACCGCGCGACGTCACCGGCCAGGACACCATCCTGCTCGTCGAAGACGAGGAAGCGGTTCGCAGTTTCGCGGCGCGGGCACTGCGCATGCGCGGCTACAATGTGATCGAAGCCTCGGGCGGTGAAGAGGCGCTGGAAGAAGTGAGGAGTGGCAAGGCGCCGATCCATCTTCTCATCACCGACGTGGTGATGCCCAACATGGACGGGCCGACGCTGGTCCGCCAGGTCCGCCGCATCCGCCCCGACATGCAGATCATCTTCATGTCCGGCTATGCCGAAGAAGCCTTCCGCCGCAACGACGAGAAAGCCGAGGACCTCCACTTCCTGCCCAAACCCTTCGGCCTGAAACAGCTGGCCGCGAAGGTGAAAGAGGTCCTCTCCGGCGCCCCGGTGCCGAAGCGCCAGGGATAGGGTTCCAGCCCACTCCTTTTCTGCCGCTGCGGCCCCTTTCTGCCCCCCGGGCCCCCTTTTCTGCCCCCGCGGGCGATGGGATTTCTCCACGAGTCTCAATGGCCGCGGGGCGCGCCAGCGCCGAAGGGGGCGATCGCGAGCCCCCTTGCCCGCCAAGTGGCGGGACTTCCCCCACGGTCTTGCGTGCGGGTGGACGGAGCCGGGCGCCCGTGGGGGCAGAAATGAAGTTTTTTGCGAGAGAATCGCAAATTCGCAGCAACGCGCAGTTGTTGTGGCCGAAGTTCCTCATCCTTTGAAATCAACAGCTTAGCTGGTGCGGCCGTAGCGTCGGTGGATTCGGCTTGCGTCGGCGGCCGGTATCTGCTGTTAACGTGAGATTGAGACACACTCTTAATAGGAACTTTTAGAGGGGTAAAATGAGAAAGCGTCACAATCTCACAAACTATTTGCGGGCGACTTTGGCGGCATCGACCTCCGTCCTCGCGCTCGGATTTTCACCCGTGAAGGCCGCCGATGTCGGCGAGAGCGTCACCGTCACCGGCCAGGCGATCGAGCTTGATGTCCGCGGCCAGACCCCGCTGCTGGAAACGCCGCAGAACATCCAGATCCTGTCGGCCGATCTGTTGAAAGCCCAGGATGTCACCCGCCTCGACGAAGCCCTGCGCAACGTCGCCGGCGTGTCGAGCGGCGGCTATTATCAGTCCTACGATTATTTCCGCATCCGCGGCTTCGATGCCTCGGGTTTCATCTATCTCGACGGCATGCGGCTCGATCAATATGTTGACGTCAACGCCGAGATCACCGGGCTCGAGCAGATCCAGGTGGTGAAAGGCCCGGCGGCGGCGCTCTATGGCCAAGGCCCGCTCGGCGGCCTGGTCAATTTCGTCTCCAAGCGGCCGACCGATACCGCCTTCCTCAATGCCAGCGCCGCCTTCGGTTCGTTCGCGTCCTATGAATTCACCCTCGACGGCAATCTGCCGGTCGCTACCGATGTCGCCGGCCGCCTCGTCGCGACGGTGCGCCATGACGGCAGTTTCGTCGACCACTCGACCGGCAATACCCGCGTCTATGTCGCCCCGTCGTTCGCCTGGAAGATCGATGCCGACACCGCGCTGACGCTGCTCACGTCCTATCAGCACGACGACATGAACATGGCGATGCCGCTGACCGCGCTCGGCACCGTGATCCCGTCGGCCTATGGCACCTATGCGCTCGACACCTACACCGGCAATCTCGGCAACGACAACAAATCGGCGGTGGAGCGCACCCAGCTCGGCTATCAGGTCAACCACCGCTTCAACGACATCTTCAGCCTCAACCACCGCCTGCGGGTCAGCTTCAACGATCAGAAGTGGACCAACGTCCTTTATACGTCGTCCGTGACAGACACCGGCACCACGCTCGAGCTGTCGCAATACCCCTACGATTATTCGAGCTTCGGCACCATGATCACCACCGACACCTCGGTGACAGCCGATTTCGCCACCGGACCCTTGATGCATCATGTGCTGATCGGCTCGGACTATTCGATCACCCACGCCCATTCCCATTCGGGGCAGATCGATTACAGCGATCCGACGGCCTACAGGACCATCGATCTTTTCCATCCGGCCTATCACACCGCGATGCCGGCCTATTCGCAGTTCTCGGCGAGCGATGATTCGCTCCACGATCTCGGCGCCTATGTGCAGGACCATATCGATTACGGTCCTTGGACGGTCACCGGCTCGCTGCGCTGGGACGATGCCAAAAGCGGCCCGGCCCAGACCGACATCGCGGTCACGCCGCGCCTCGGCCTCACCTACGAGGTGCTGCCGAAGACCATGCTGTTCGCCAGCTACAGCGAAGCCTTCCTGCCCCAGAGCGGCACCACCTTTGCCGGTGCCACGCTGAAGCCCGAAACCGGCCGGCAATGGGAATCGGGCGTCAAGGCCAGCCTGATGGACGGCAGGATCGATCTCACCGCCTCGCTCTACTACCTGACGCGCAACAACGTCTCGACCTCCGATCCGTCGCATCCCTTCTCCTATACCCAGGCCGGCAAGCAGCGCAGCCGCGGCTTCGAATTCGACAGCCGCTTCGCGCTCAGCGACAATTGGCAGGCGATCCTGACCTATGCCTATACCGACGCGGCCGTAATCACCGACACCAATCCCCTCCTGATCGGCGACCAGCTCAGCAACGTCGCCAAGAACGGTCTCGGGTTGTGGACGCGCTACGCCTTCGACGGCGACCTGTCGGGCTTCTCGGTGGCCGGCGGCGTGCATCACTACTCCGGCATGGCGGGCGATCTGGCCAACAGCTTCCGCCTGCCTGCCTA
>NZ_JBWZET010000010.1:0-2304 GCF_056722145.1 Rhizomicrobium sp.
GACCGGCCCCAACACCTCCGACATCTGCTACGCCACCCAGCACCGCCAGCAGGCCGTGCGCGACCTGTGCAAGGTCTCCGACATCATCCTGGTGGTGGGCGCGGCCAACTCCTCAAACTCCAACCGCCTGTGCGAGATCGGGCGCGAGGAAGGCCTGCCGAGCTATCTGATCGCCGACGCTAGCGCCATCGACCCCAAATGGCTGGACGGCAAGCAGGCCGTGGGCCTGACCGCCGGCGCCTCGGCGCCCGAAGAACTGGTGCTGGGCGTGATCAAGCGCCTGCGCGAATTCGGCCCCGTGGACGTGGTGCCGATGCACGGCGTGGAAGAGACCATCGAGTTCCGCCTCCCGCCGGAACTGCGTGAAGCCGACGACCTGGAAGTGGCGTAAGGACGAGACCGGACATGGGCAGCAGCATCCCGTTCAAACAGGCCGCGCGCATCGGGGCCTATGTGGTCGGCAAGACGCTCACCGGCAAGAAGCACTATCCGCTGGTGCTGATGCTGGAGCCGCTGTTCCGCTGCAACCTGGCCTGCGCCGGCTGCGGCAAGATCGACTATCCCGACGAGATCCTGAACCAGCGCCTGAGCTACGAGCAGTGCATGGAGGCGATCGACGAGTGCGGCGCCCCCGCCGTCTCGATCGCCGGCGGCGAGCCCCTGCTGCACCGCGACCTGCCGCGCATCGTCGAGGGCTACATCGCCAAGAAGAAGTTCGTGATCCTGTGCACGAACGCCCTGCTGCTGGCCAAGAAGATCGACCAGTACAAGCCCTCGCCCTACTTCACCTGGTCCATCCACCTGGACGGCGACCAGGCCATGCACGACAAGGCGGTGTGCGAGGACGGCGTCTACGACAAGGCGGTCGAGGCCATCAAGCTGGCCAAGTCCAAGGGCTTCCGCGTGCAGATCAACTGCACCCTGTTCGACGGTTCGGACCCCGAGCGGGTGGCCAAGTTCTTCGACGAGATGACCGCGATTGGCCTGGACGGCATCACCGTGTCGCCCGGCTACTCCTATGAGCGGGCGCCCGACCAGGAGCACTTCCTGAACCGGACCCGCACCAAGCAGTTGTTCCGCGACATCCTCAAGCGCGGCAATGGCGGCAAGGCCTGGGACTTCACCCAGTCGAGCCTGTTCATGAACTTCCTGGCCGGCAACGAGGCCTATGAGTGCTCGCCGTGGTCGATGCCCGCCCGCACCGTGTTCGGCTGGCAGAAGCCCTGTTACCTGCTGGGCGAAGGCTATGTGAAGACCTTCGCCGAGCTGATGGACGGCACCGAGTGGGAGAAGTACGGCGTCGGCAACTATGAGAAGTGCGCCGACTGCATGGTTCACTGCGGCTTCGAAGGCACCGCGGTCGCCCACTCCGTGAAGAACCCCCTGAAAGTCGCGATGCTCGGTTTGACCGGGATCAAAACGGACGGGCCGATGGCGAAGGATATTCCGCTGGATAGGCAGCGGAAGGCGGACTTCGTGTTCTCGAGCCACGTCGAGAAGAAGCTGGCCGAGATCCGAGCCAAGAACCCACGAGCCAGCAAGGGCGTCGTGACGGTCGAGGACTAAGGGGGAGCCCGCTCAGATGTCGGTGGATACCGTTCATACCCCGCGCCTGACGGCGGGCGTCGACCTGCGCAAGACCGACTGCCATCCCGACTTCTGGTATCCGATCGCGTGGTCCGAAGAGGTCAAGCCGGGCGCCATGATCGCCCGCGCCTATGCCGGCGAGCCGATCGCCGTGGTGCGCGGCAAGGACGGCAAGCTGTTCGCCCTGGAAAACCGTTGCGCCCACCGCCAGGTGCCTCTGACCCACGGCGTGGTCAACGGCTGTCAGGTGAAGTGCGGCTATCACGGCTGGGCCTATGACGAGACCGGCGCCTGTGTCGACGTGCCCTATCTCGGCAAGGAACGCCTGCCCAACGGGGTGAAGGCCTATCCCTGCAAGGAAGTCGACGGCCTGGTGTTCATCTTCCCGGGCGACCCGGCCCTGGCCGAGCTGCACGCCCTGCCCCAGGCGCTGGGGTCCAAGGCGCGCAAGGAATACAAGACCCGCCAACTCAACCGCGAGGTCGAGGCCCACTACACGTTCATGCACGAAAACCTGTTCGACATGAACCACCAGTTCCTGCACCGCCGGCAGATGGGCGGCATCAAGGCCCACTGCCTGGGCCGGCGCCGCGGCGAAGCCTGGGCGGAAGTCGACTACACCTTCAGCCGCACCGAGGGCCAGGGCACGGTGGGCGAAGCGGCGATCCTGGGCGTGGTGCGCAAGCGCGGCGAGGGCGACAACGCCGACCTGATGAC
>NZ_JBWZET010000011.1:0-25041 GCF_056722145.1 Rhizomicrobium sp.
GTCCAGCTTTGTCCAGATTAATTGCTAGTTTATAAGTTATCGGTCGTTCGTCCGGCGCTTCGCGGTAATAAATTTCGAAGCGAATTGGCCCAGTAGAACCCATCGAATGTAGTCTGTCGAACCCGCCCCGTTGCTTTTGTTCGCACGCGCTTTCGATGTCAAAGTTTAAGCAATCCGCCAAAAAGCCAAACGCATCGAACATTGTGCTCTTGCCAGCACCATTTTTGCCAATCACTACCGTAAATGGTGTGAGTTTTTCTGCGCTTTGCCGGTTAGAGAGCTTGCCAAGCGTCACATCCTTGAGCGCCCGATAGTTTTGGACGCGGATGCCCTCGATTAGTGCCATAGACATGCCTGTTAATTTTGTGGGCGGCGAAATATCAGTCGAACGATCGCTACGGAATCATGCGTGTAAACTTAACACTTTCTTGCGTCCGACGAGCAATCCAACCGCGCACTCGCTAGCCCTCAGCTGACTATTGGGCGCACCTAAAGGGCGCGCGAGAGCAACTTTATCCTGACGCAGGGGCTTGTCGTTCGGCGGTCCGTCCCTACATCTATAGGTCGTGCATCTGCTGTTTTCCCATGTGAATGATCCTGAGAGCGAAGTGCAGTTCGGTGCGCTTTTGCGTGTGCTAGTGAATCGCAAATAGAAGCGAATTTGTTTGTGGGGCAAGCGGTTCGGGTTCTGTTTAAAGGGATTCGAATTTGATTCCGACAAATAGAGCCCCCTTCGGCCCTTACGGGCCACTTCCCCCGCGGTCTTCGTGCCGGTGGCGAGACCCGTGTGCCCGCGGGGGCAGAAAAGAGAGTGCCCGCGGGGGCAGAAAAGAGAGTGCCCGCGGGGGCAGAAAAGAGAGTGCCCGCGGGGGCAGCGCCCGCGGGGGGCAGAAAGGTGGGCGAGGCCCGCTCGCTCCGCGTCTCCGCGTCTCCGCGTGAATCGCGTTCTTCCGGAACCGGCCTAATAAGGCGATTGATCTGTGGTGCCCGGGCCTTAACGGGATTTGACTTCGATTTTTCGCTTTTTGGTGCGGCGGAGCGGTCTGGATGGCCGCCCGGCCAAGTCTGGTCAGACCGGCTTCACCAGGACGTGCTTCTTCTTGCCGATCGAAAGCTTCAGCACGCCTTGAGCAAGATCGGTTTCGGCGACGGCGGCCTTCACATCGCTGACGGCGGCATCGTTGAGCTTGAGGCCGCCGCCCTGGATGAAGCGGCGCGCTTCCGAGGCCGAGCTGGTCAAGCCGGCCTGGTGGGCGAGCGTGGTGACAGCCATGCCGATCAGGCTGGCGCGCGGCACCTCCACCGTCGGCAGGCCGGCGGCCATGGTGCCTTCCTCGAAGGTGCGGCGGGCGGTTTCGGCGGCTTCCACGGCGGCGTCGCGGCCGTGGGCCATGGCGGTCGCTTCGGTCGCCAGCACTTTCTTGGCGTCGTTGAGTTCGGCGCCCGCAAGCGCTTCCAGCCGCGCGATCTCGTCCAGCGGCAGGTCGGTGAACAGCTTCAAGAAGCGGCCGACGTCGGCGTCCTCGGTGTTGCGCCAGAACTGCCAGTAGTCATACGGGCTCAGCATGTCGGCGTTGAGCCACACCGCACCGGCGGCGGTCTTGCCCATCTTGGCGCCGGAAGCCGTCGTCATCAGCGGCGAGGTCAGGCCGAACAGTTGCGCCTCGGTCAGGCGGCGGCCGAGGTCGGTGCCGGAGACGATGTTGCCCCACTGGTCCGAGCCGCCGCACTGCAGGGTGCAGCCGTAGCGCTTGTAGAGTTCGACGAAGTCGTAGCTCTGCAAGATCATGTAGTTGAATTCGAGGAACGACAGCGGCTGGTCGCGTTCGAGGCGGAGTTTGACGCTGTCCATGGTCAGCATGCGGTTGACCGAGAAGTGGCGGCCGACGTCGCGCAGGAACGGGATGTATTTCAGTTCGTCCAGCCATTCGGCGTTGTCGACCATCACCGCATCGGTCGGGCCGTCGCCGAATTTGAGGAAGCGTTCGAAGATGCGCAGGATGGACTGCTTGTTGGCCTCGATCTTTTCGGCGCTGAGAAGCTGGCGGCTGTCGTCCTTGCCCGACGGGTCGCCGACCTTGGTGGTGCCGCCGCCCATCAAGACGATCGGCTTGTGGCCGCAGCGCTGCAGGCGATGGAGCGTCATGATCTGGACGAGGCTGCCGACGTGGAGACTCGGTGCGGTGCAGTCGAAGCCGATGTAGGCCGTCACCGGACCGGTGGCGAATTTGGCGTCGAGGACGGCGTCGTCGGTGGAGGCGTAATAGGCCCCGCGCTCCACGAACGTGCGGAGGAATTCGGATTTGAACTCGGACGCGTTGGCCATGACACGGTTCCTTGATGCCGGAGTGTTTACGGCCCCAGCGGCCCAAGGGCAACGTGGAGCCGGATGCGATCAGCGGTGGTCGTAAGGATGGACCATCCGTTCGTTGACGTATTCCTTGACCTGTTCCACCACCTCGGCCTCGTGCTTGTCGAAGAAGTGGTTGGCGCCTTCCACCTTGTTGTAGGTGATCTTGATGCCCTTCTGGGCGGTCAGACGGTCGACCAGCTTCTGCACGTCATTTTCGGGCACCACCAGATCCTTGGTGCCATGGACGATCAGGCCCGACGCCGGGCAGGGCGCCAGGAAGGCGAAGTCGTACATCGAAGCCGGCGGGGCAATGGAGACGAAGCCAGTGATCTCGGGCCGCCGCATCAGAAGCTGCATGCCGATCCAGGCGCCGAAGCTGATGCCGCAGATCCAGACGAAGGAGGGATTGGGATAAAGGGTGTTCATCCAGTCGAGCACCGCCGCCGCGTCCGACAGCTCGCCGGCGCCGGAATCGAAGGTTCCCTGGCTGCGGCCGACGCCGCGGAAGTTGAACCGCACCGCCGTGCAGCCCATGCCGTGGAACATATGAAACAGGTCGTACACCAAGGGGTTGTTCATGGTGCCGCCGAACTGCGGGTGCGAATGCAGGACCAGCGCCATGGGGGCGCCCGGGGTCTTCTGCTTCTGGTAGCGGGCCTCGATACGTCCGGCGGGGCCGGGCAGGATGATGTCAGGCATGGGCACTCCGAATCGCCAGGCGCAAATGAGCCTCGGGCGCAATTACTTTGGGGATTTGGGTAACACGGTTCAGCGAATAAAATTTGATCAAAATCATGGACATAGCGATTTCGTTGGCGCGAGGCCCAGGTGAATACTTGATCTTGGCACTCAGGAAATCTATACCACGTACGGGAAGTACGCGACGCGTCTTGGACCGCTGTTCTTACACCAGTCGGCCCCCGGTTGCGCAAGGAAAACGAACGCAGCGAAAGCGCCCGCGCAAGTTTTGGAGTTAAGGACATGAGGCTCAGCACCAAAGGACGTTATGCGGTCATGGCGATGGCCGATCTGGCCCAGCACGAGGCGGGCGGTCGCCCCGTTTCCCTGGCGGACATTGCCGAACGGCAGGAAATCTCGCTGTCCTACCTGGAGCAGCTGTTCGCCAAGCTCCGGCGCAGCGGGCTGGTCTCAAGCGTCCGTGGCCCGGGCGGCGGTTACCGGCTCAGCCGGCCGTCGGACGAAGTGCGGGTGGCGGACATCATCATGGCCGTCGACGAGCCGATCACGGCGACCCGTTGTCGGCCCGGCAGTCCCAAGGGCTGTGCCACCCAGGGTGCGCGCTGCATCACTCACGATTTGTGGGAAGAACTCGGGCGGCAAATTCACGTATTTCTGTCGTCTGTTTCGCTTGCCGATGTCGTGGAGAAGCGCGTATTGGGCAGGGCCCAGCTCGGCTTGCCGCAAGGCGAAGGCGATGGCGGGGGCGATCGCGTCGCCGCTTAAGGGCAACCAGTCGAAGGCACCATGGCCTATCTCGATTACAATGCGACGGCGCCGTTGCGCGATGCGTCGAAACGGGCGGCCGAACGCGGATTGGCGATTGGCGGCAACGCCTCGTCCGTGCATGCGGCCGGGCGCGCCGCGCGGGCGCTGATTGAGGATGCGCGGGCGGAGGTTGCTGCCCTTGCCGGGGTCGAACCGGCCGACGTGGTCTTCACCAGCGGCGCAACGGAAGCAAACGCAGTGGCCCTCTGGGGGGCGGTGCAGGGCGCTGCCGACAGCGTCGAAAAGGGCGCGCGGATTACCCGGCTGTTCGTGTCGGCGGTAGAGCATCCTTCCGTGCTGGCCAATGCCGCCGCGGTGGCGGACCGTTTCGCTGGGCTGCGGCTGGAGAGCATTCCCGTTACGGCCAATGGCGTTGCCGATCTCGCCGCGCTCAATGATAGCTTACGCGAGGGCAAGGGTCGCGCCTTGATCGCGCTGATGGCCGCCAACAATGAGACGGGCGTCGTCCAGCCAGTTGCCGAGGCTGCGGCGCTGGCGGCCGAGGCCGGGGCGCTGCTGCTGGTCGATGCGGTTCAGGCGGCCGGGCGCATCCCGCTGCCGCACGCCGATTACGTCACCCTGTCAGCCCACAAGATCGGCGGCCCGCAAGGCGTGGGCGCCCTGATCCTGAAGACGGGCGCGCCCTTCACGTCGCCCATCGTCGGCGGCGGTCAGGAGCGGGGTCTGCGGTCGGGCACCGAGAACGTGCCGGGTATTGCCGGGTTTGGCGCTGCGGCCGCGATCGTCGCGCATGAGGTCGCCTCGGCCGCCTTGCGCGACCGTTTCGAAGCGGATTTGCGCGCTGCCGTCCCCGACGTCATCGTGTTCGGGGCCGGTGTGCCGCGCCTCGCCAATACCTCTTGTTTCGCTTTGCCGGGCATCCCCGCCGAGACGGCGTTGATGGCCTTGGACCTCGACGGCGTGATGCTGAGTTCGGGGTCTGCCTGCTCCTCCGGCAAGGTCAAACGGTCGCACGTCCTTGCCGCGATGGGCGTGAGCGATGATGTTGCAGGATATGCTTTGCGCGCGAGCTTCGGCTGGACCTCCAGCGAGGCGGACGTCGAGGCAGCGGTTCAGTCGATTACCAACCTAGTGGCGCGCACATCCAAGCGCGCCGCGGCATGAGAGGCGGGAATGTCAGCCGGTTCGGACACGAAAGACCAGGTTGCCGCTCTCGGTGAGAAGTACAAGTACGGCTTCGTCACCGACATCGAGACCGATCGGGCCCCCAAGGGCCTGAATACGGACATCGTCCGTTTCATTTCGGCCAAGAAAAACGAGCCGGAATGGATGCTCGACTGGCGTCTGGCTGCGTTCCGCCGCTGGACCGAAATGCGCGAGCCGAACTGGGCGCGCCTGCGCTACCCCAAGATCGACTACCAGGATTCCTACTACTACGCCGCGCCCAAAGAGGCCGAGAAGTACGAGAGCCTGGACGAAATCGATCCCAAGCTGCTCGACACCTACAACAAGCTCGGCATCCCCTTGAGCGAGCAGAAAATGCTCGCCGGCGTCGCGGTCGACGCGGTGTTTGATTCGGTTTCGGTCGCCACCACCTTCAAGGCGAAGCTCAACGAGGCGGGCGTGATCTTCTGCCCGATCTCGGAGGCCATCCGCGATTACCCGGATCTGGTGCGCAAATACCTCGGCTCCGTCGTTCCGGTGACCGACAATTTCTTCGCCACGTTGAATTCGGCGGTGTTCTCCGACGGCACCTTCGTCTACGTGCCCAAGGGCGTGCGCTGCCCGATGGAGCTCTCCACCTATTTCCGCATCAATGCCAGCCAGACCGGCCAGTTCGAACGCACCCTGATCGTCGCCGACGAGGGCAGTTACGTGTCCTACCTCGAAGGCTGCACGGCGCCGATGCGCGACGAGAACCAGCTGCACGCGGCGGTCGTTGAGCTGGTGGCGCTGGAAGGCGCCGAGATCAAATATTCCACGGTCCAGAACTGGTATCCCGGCGACGAGAACGGCAAGGGCGGCATCTACAATTTCGTCACCAAGCGGGGCGACTGCCGCGGGGCTCGCTCCAAGATTTCGTGGACCCAGGTCGAAACCGGTTCGGCGATCACCTGGAAGTATCCGTCGTGCATCCTGCGCGGTGACGATACGGTCGGCGAGTTCTATTCCATCGCCATCACCAATCACTATCAGCAGGCCGACACCGGCACCAAGATGATCCATCTGGGCAAGAACACCCGCTCGCGGATCATTTCCAAAGGCATCTCGGCCGGCAAGGCGCAGAACACCTATCGCGGTCTCGTCAGCGTGCATCCGAAAGCGACCGCGGCGCGCAACTACACCCAGTGCGACAGCCTGCTCATCGGCGACAAGTGCGGCGCCCACACCGTGCCCTACATCGAAAGCCGCAATCCGACCGCGCGGCTGGAGCACGAGGCGACGACTTCCAAGATCGCCGAGGATCAACTCTTTTACTGCCTGCAACGCGGCATGAGCCAGGAAGAAGCGGTGGCGCTGATCGTCAACGGCTTCTGCAAGGAAGTGCTGCAACAATTACCCATGGAATTCGCCGTCGAGGCACAGAAGCTCGTCGGCATCAGCTTGGAGGGGAGCGTCGGGTGATGCTTGAGATCAAAGACCTGCATGTCACCGTCGACGGCAAGAAAATCCTGAAGGGGCTCAACCTCAAGGTCGAGTCCGGACAGGTGCATGCCATCATGGGCCCGAACGGATCGGGCAAGTCGACGCTCAGCTATGTGCTGGCGGGGCGCGACGGCTACGACGTTACCTCGGGTTCGGTCGTCTACAACGGCGAAGACCTGTTGGCGATGAAGATCGAGGAGCGCGCGGCGAAGGGGATTTTCCTCGCCATGCAGTATCCGGTCGAAATTCCCGGCGTCACCACGATGACTTTCCTCAAGTCCGCGCTCAACGCCCAGCGGCGAGCCCGCGGCGAGAGCGAAATCGACGCCATGGGCATGCTGAAGCTGGTGCGCGCCAAGGCGAAGGCGCTGCAGGTCAGCGAAGAGATGCTGAAGCGGGCGCTCAATGTCGGGTTCTCGGGCGGTGAGAAGAAGCGGCTCGAAATCCTGCAGATGTCGCTGTTCGAACCGAAGATGGCGGTGCTCGACGAAACCGACTCCGGCCTCGACATCGACGCGCTGAAGCTGGTGGCCGAGGGTGTCAATTCGTTGCGCAGCCCCGACCGTTCGATGCTGGTGATCACCCATTACCAGCGCCTGCTCGACTATATCGTGCCCGACCGCATCTCGGTGCTGGCGCATGGGCAGATCGTTGCCGAAGGCGGCAAGGAACTCGCCCTCGAGCTTGAGAAGACGGGCTATGCCGATATCGCAAAGGTGCCGGCATGACGACCGCGGCAGCCCAGCGCGAAGCGCGGCGGACGGAGGCTCTCGACAGCTTCCGCGTCCGCGGCATGCCGCATCGCCGCTTCGAGCATTGGCGCTATTCGGACTTGCGCGCGGTGCTGGACGCCGGCCAGGTTGCCCAGGCGGGCACCGCCAAGTGGCACATCGAGAACTTGCCGGAAGGCGTCGAACTGTTCGATCTCGCCCAGCAGGACGCGCCCGATTGGGTGATGAAGACGCTCGGTCACGTCGGCAACCGCCGCACCTTGGTGGAAGCCTCGCTGGCGTTTTCCGAAGGCGGCGTGGCGCTGCGCGTGCCCAAGGGCCGCAAGATCGCCGAGCCGATCCGGCTCGAAATTTCCGGCCAGGGCAATTTGCGCTGGCTGATCGTGCTGGAAGAGGGCGCCTCGGCGCATCTGTGCGAACCGCACACGGCGGACGCCGGATTCCTGCGCAACGTCGGCGTCGAAATCACGCTGGCCGAGGGCGCCGAACTGCAGCATGTCCGCCGCGCCCCGTTCGCGCCGCGCTCCTTCACCGTCGAATTGATGGCGCTGGAGCTGGCCAAGAACGCCAAGTACCACGGCCATTTCGCCAACTTCGGCTCGCGCCTGTCGCGGACCGAGGCGCACATCGTGCTCGGCGGCGAGGGGGCTGAGGCGCATCTGTCCGGCGTCGCCGTGCTCGGCCATGAAGCCCATTCCGACGTCACCACCCATATCGAACACGCCGCGCCGCATACGCTGTCGACGCAACTCTTCAAGTATGTCGCGGGCGGCAAGTCGCGTGGCGTGTATCAAGGCAAGATCACGGTGCGCGAAGGTGCCATGGGCTCCGACAGCCGCCAGACGGCGCGGGCGCTGCTGATGAGCGAGCGGGCCGAAGCCGATTTGAAGCCCGAGCTGATCATCTTTGCCGACGACGTGAAGTGCGCCCACGGCGCCACCGTCGGCGATCTCGATGCGGAATCGCTGTTCTATCTGCGCTCGCGCGGCATTCCCGAGAAGGAAGCCCGCCGCCTGCTGATCAACGCCTTCCTCGAAGAGGCGATTGCGCCGATCGGCGATGAGGCCGTGATCGGGCGCATCTGGCACGACATCGAAGCCGCGTTGCCGCGTGCCATGGAGTTCGCGAAATGAGTTTCGTTCCGCCGCTTGATGATTTCCCGATCCTGGCCAAGCCGGTCAACGGCCGCCGTCTTGCCTATCTCGACAGTGCCGCGTCGGCGCAGAAGCCGAAGGTCGTGCTCGATGCGATGACCGAGTTCGCGTTCAGCGAATTCGCCAACGTCCATCGCGGTGTGCATCGCCTGGCCGCGGTCGCCACCGAGCGGTACGAGCAGGCGCGTATTGCCGTGCAGCAGTTCCTCAATGCCAAGACCAGCGACGAGGTCGTTTTCACCAAGGGCGGCACCGAGGCGCTGAACCTCGTTTCTTATGCCTTCCTCAGTCCCCGCATTTCCGCCGGCGATGAAATCGTGCTCACCAAGATGGAGCACCATTCCAACATCGTGCCGTGGCATTTCATGCGCGAGCGCAAGCGCGCCGTGTTGAAGTGGGTCGAGTTGCGCGAAGACGGTTCGATCAATCCGAGCGCGGTGGCGGCGCAGATCACGCCCAAGACCAAACTCGTCGCCATCACCCACATGTCGAACGTGCTCGGCACCGTCAATCCGCTGAAGGAGATCATCGCCATCGCCCACGCCAAGGGCGTGCCGGTGGTGGTCGACGGTTGCCAGGGCGCGGTGCATGAGACCGTCGACGTGCAGGACCTCGATGTCGATTTCTATGCGATCACCGGCCACAAGCTCTATGGCCCCACCGGCATCGGCGCGCTGTACGGCAAGCGGGCACACCTGAAGACCATGCGGCCGTTCCAGGGCGGCGGCGAGATGATCGCCGAAGTGACCGAGGACAAGGTCACTTATGCCGATCCGCCGGCGCGGTTCGAGGCCGGCACGCCGCCGATCATCGAGGCCGTCGGGCTGACCGCCGCGATCAAATACCTGAAGGGTTTCGACCGCGCGGCGATCAAGGCGCACGAGCTCGATCTGTACAAATACGCCCGCGAGGCTGTCGGCCGGTTCAAGTGGGTCCGCGTCATCGGCGAGGCGGAAGGCAAGGGCGCCATTCTGTCGTTCGAAACGCTCGGCATGCACGCCCACGACGTTGCCACCATTCTCGATGGCGAAGGCGTCGCGGTGCGTGCCGGACACCATTGCGCCCAGGTTCTGATGGAACGGTTCGGCGTCGCCTCCACAACCAGGGCGTCATTCGGTCTCTACAACACCCGCGAAGACGTAGATGCCCTTATTGCGGGTTTGGAGAAGGCCAGGAGTATTCTGTGCTGACATGATCGACGACAGCCTTCGCGAACTGTACCAGGAAGTCATCCTGGATCATTCCAAGCACCCGCGTCACTTCGGGGCGCTGGAGCACGCCACCCACAATGCCCAGGGGCATAACCCCTTGTGCGGCGATCGCATCACCGTGCATCTCATCCTCGATGCCGAAAACCGCATCGCCGACATCAAGTTCGAGGGCCGCGGCTGCGCCATTTCGCAGGCGTCGGCGTCGCTGATGACCGACATGCTGATCGGCCGTTCGGTGGACGAAGCCGAAAAGCTGATGGGCGGCTTCCTGCACATGGTGAAGGGCGAAGAGGGCGTCTCGGGTCTCGCCGACGACGATCTCGAACAGCTGCAGGTGATGGCCGGCGTGTCGGCGTTCCCGATGCGGGTAAAATGCGCGACGCTCGCCTGGCACACCATGAAGTCGGCGTTGGAAGGTGGCGAGTCCGGCACGACCGCCAAGACCGAATGATGAGCGAAGAACTGGCCAACGCTACCGTGACGGCATCCGGCCTGCCTCCGGAAAAGCTGGAGGCATTCACCGCCCAGCTGATCGCGGCGCTGAAAACCGTGTTTGATCCCGAGATTCCGGTGGACGTCTACGAGCTCGGGCTTATCTACAAAGTCGACGTCACCGAAGACTGGAATGTGAACGTCGACATGACGCTGACCGCGCCGGGCTGTCCGGTGGCGGTGGAATTGCCCGTCAGCGTGCGCGAGGCGTTGGAGAAGGTTGAAGGCATCGGCAAAGTGAATGTCGAAATGACCTTCGATCCGCCGTGGACGCCCGAGCGCATGAGCGACGAGGCCAAACTGCAACTGGATATGTACTGAAGCGCTTGCAGGAAAAGTGGGAACCGGTTTCCCGCCCGGCAAGCGCGACAAGAGAAGAAGCTCTATATGGTTCGCGAACGCCCCAAAGCCGTCCGTCTTTCCGATGCCGCCGCAGAGCGCATCCGCGAGATCATGGCCAATGCCGACGGCCAGTATCAGGGCATCCGCGTCGGCGTGCGCAACGGCGGCTGCGCCGGCATGAGCTACACGATGGATTACGCCGAAGCCGCTGCGCCGCTCGAGGAAGTGGTGGAGGACAAGGGCGTCAAGGTTTTCATCGATCCCAAGGCGATCCTGTTCCTGATCGGTACCGAGATCGATTTCGTGCGCGAGAAGATGGGCGCGCGCTTCACCTTCATCAATCCCAACCAGACGGCCGCCTGCGGCTGCGGCGAATCCGTTTCGATCACGCCGGCGAAGGTGGATTAGTCCCGGTCCGGTTTGCCGACGACCTGCAGGCACAGCGCGATGGACGCCAGGCCGGCGCCGAACAGGCAGGCCGGGAACCAGCCGGCGAGCTTGTAGACGGTGCTGCCGAACGCCGAGCCGATGGCGCCGCCGATGAAGATGCCCGACATGAAGATGGTGTTGAAGCGGCTGCGCGCCTCGGGCCGCAGCGCATAGATTTTGTGCTGGTTGGACACCACGGCGCTCTGCACGCCGAAATCGAGCACCATCACGCCGACGATCATGCCGAGGATGGTGTTCCATAGCGCAAACGGCAGCCACGCCAGGACGGTGATCAGGGCACCGATCTGCACCACCAGCGTCGGACCGCGGCGGTCGGCAATATGCCCGGACCACGGCGCCGCAGTAATGCCGACGACACCGAGGATCGCGAACAGACCCGCCGCATCGGCACCGAGCTTGAAGATCGGCTCCTGCAGGTGCAGCGACAGGATGGTCCAGAACACCGAGAACGAGCCGAACAGCGCACCCTGGGTGAGGGCTGCGCGGCGCAACGTCGGTTCCTCCTCCCAGATGTCGGCGAGCGAGGCCAGCGCCTTGGGATAGCGGATGGTCTCGGCCGGCGGACGGGTCGGCAGGGTCGCGGCCATCAGCGCGCCGGCGGCGAGCATGGCGGGAACCGCAAACCAGAAGGTGGCACGCCAGTCGAACCACGTCGCAACGAAACCGGCGACCGTCCGCCCCAAGAGGATGCCGCACAGCACCCCGCTCATCACCCGTCCGACGATGGCACCGCGCCGGTCATCGCTGGCGAGGGTTGCAGCGAAGGGCACGATCTGCTGGGCGACGCTGGAGGTGGCACCGACCAGCAGCGAGGCGACGAGCAGCATCAAGGCGGTCTGGGCGGTCGCCGCGAACACCAGCGCCAACGCCAGGATGACGAACTGCGCCACGATCAGGCGGCGGCGGTCGACCAGATCGCCAAGCGGCAGGAACAGCACCAGCCCGATCACATAGCCGAGCTGGGTGGCACTGGGGATCAGAAGCGTGATCTTGGAGAACGGAAACGACTGCGCGATCAGCGCCAGCATGGGCTGATTGTAATAGAGATTGGCCACGCCGAACCCGGCGGCCACGGCCATCGCCACGGTGGGAATGCGGGTCGAGTCGGCTCTCATGGCGTCCATAAAGCGCAACACCGCCGCAAAAACCAGTAGCGCAAAATTGACATCTGCCAGCGGGGAACCGTGTAATCTCGGGCCGTGAACGAACACCTCCACCACCTCCTGATCGCCGGACGCCGCTGTGCCTGGGACGATGGCCGCGGCGTGCTGGGTTCGCTGGCGCTGCACGCCCTACTGGCATTCCTGGTGCTGGTGGTGGTCGCCCATCATACCGTCACGGCCGCGAAGGAGCCGGAGCCCCATCCGGTGTTCCTGCCGGTGGAGGTGATCCGCCTGGGCGAGGAGACGCGCTCGCCGCCCGCCGAACAGCACGCCGTCGTGCCGCAACAGAAGGCCGGACGCACGCAAGAGGCCGCCAGTCCGATTCCGCGCGGCGTGTCGGCGACCGGGACCAGGCCGGTCGATGCGCTCGACGCCAAGCTGAAAGAGCTGGCGCGGCTGAAGCAGCCCGACACCAAGCTGACCATCGGCCAGGGCTTTGCCGAGACCGACGCCGCCAACGGCGCGCCCGGCGATGCTGCGACCTATGCCATTCGCGATTACGTGCTGGCGCAAGTGCTGCGGCGCTGGACGCTGAACATCGCGCGTACCGGCGACAAGCCGTTCGCCGTCAAGATCGCGGTCGTGATGAAGCGCGACGGCACCATCGCAGCGGCCGACATCGTCGAACTGGCCCGCGCCAAGACCGACGCGGTCTATCGCGATATCGCCATCGGCGCGCGCAATGCAGTTCTTCTGTCTTCGCCGATCGCGTTACCCGCCGGCGATTACCCGAAGGAAATGCATTTCACTCTTCTATTGGATACGCGCGCCGTTCTGCGATGAACGCTATTTGTTGTTCTCGAGCGAGGCCACCGTCTGCGCCACCAGGCCCTGGCTCAGTAGATCAGCCATCAGCGTGAAGACGTAGCGTTGTTCCTCAGTGCGCAACCGGTGCAATGCCTGCAACAGGAAGCGCTCCTCGACTTCAACAGCCGTGTTGGTTGGAGAACGTTTCCGCATGTGATGTATCAGCCCCTATCTATCGTTCCGATACGTATCAGGTAGGAATAGACCTGGGCTTTCGGGAGGGGGCGAACCGGCGCGGAATACACCCGTTTTCGCGCCGCGATGGCCGGACGAACGCGCAATCAACCACTTGCTGTGTGGATTAGAGATGCTCCGGATTGGAAAGAATATTTTACTAAATTGTGGCGGACATTCTCTTGATTAAGGCAGGTCGCGCGCTACGCGGAAGCCGGCCATCGCCGAATAATCGTATTCGGCGCCGTTATCCTCGGCCCCGACGCGCGCCGCCGAGCGCACGAACACCGGCACGTTGTCCCACGATCCGCCGCGCAACACATGGCGGGTGCAGCCTTTTTCCGTCCACGGGCGGGCATCGGCGGGGGCGCCGAGATAGGCCTTGTGCCAGCAGTCTTCCGTCCACTCCCAGACATTGCCGAGCATGCCGTACAGCCCGAACGGATTGGGCGTGAAGCTGTCGATATTGGCGAGGGCGTGGAAATCGTACTTGCTGCCGCAGCCATTGCAGTTGGCGTTGCCGACGCCGATCGCATCGCCCCACCAGCGCGCGGTAGTAGTGCCCGCCCGCGCGGCGTATTCCCATTCGGCTTCGCTCGGCAACCGGTAGGGGCCGGGGCGGCCCGCAAGCGCAGGACGGGCCTCGCGCACCTTCTGGTTCAGCCACGCGACATAGGCGTGAGCGTCTTTCCACGACACGCAGCTCGCCGGCCACAATGACGGTTCCTCGTCGAACGGCGGAAAGGCGACACCCTTGTTCGGCACCCGCCAGCGCATGTTGAGAATGCGGTTGCAGGGCTCGGGCTCGTAGCCGGTGGTCCTGAGGAAGGTGAGATATTCTTCGCTGGTGACGTTGAACTTGGCGAGCGCGAACGCCTTGACGCTGACGATGCGCTGCGGACCTTCGGCTTCGAAGCGGCCGGGCTCGCGCGCCGGGCTGCCCATCACGAAACGGCCGGCGGGAATGCCGATCATGTCCGGGCAGTTCGGGCATTCCTTGAAACTGCGGTCGGCAGGATCGGCGATCGCGGCGGCGACGATCACCACAACGGCACAGACGGAACGCAAAAAGAAACGCAACATGACGGTCTCGCAGCTTCGCCGCACCATAGCAGACATTCCACGCGACGGGGCAAGACCCCTTAAATATGCCGAAAGCGGGCTTGATTTTCGCAAGTCCGCTTGCCTCGGGGAGTGCCCTCCACAAACGGGGCGCCAGCAAGGGCCGGTTTCACGCGGCCGATGACAGGCACAGTCCGTCTGCCCTGTGAAACCCGCACGAACTGGCTCGTTGCGTTTTTGCCGCCGCCGACGCCGCCACCGATGGATTTACGCGGGCTTACTCGGGCTTATGTCGGTCCTGTGCCGGCCTTGTCCGTCCGATACGCACGCGAGCTGCGTATCCTGGGTTAGTTTTGTCTCGACGTTGCTCGGCGGGTACGGGAAGACGCGACCTTCCATCGCCGCTACCATCACGAATCCTCCATTCCAAACTGCACGCATGAGAGGTGGGAAGTGAGTCGGCCCACTTCAAGGTGGTGCGACAAACGCTACACAGTTCGGAGGGAGAGGCATTCGCAGGCGAGTTGGGGTGACGGGATGAATGGGCGTGGTTGCGCCAGATTCGGTCATTCGCACCGCGTAGTGCGGCGCGTGTGTTATGATGTGTGTAGTCGCCAACGGAAACGGTCTAGCAGAGCAATCAGAAAAATGCCTCTCCAAAATGCGTCTCCCGAGCAAGCCCCCAAAAAACGGCGACAGCACCATGTCTGGCAGAAATATCTGAATGCGTGGTGCGCCAATGGTCAGCTTTATTGCCTGAGCAACAATCGGATATTTGCGACGGGTACAGCAGCAGTGGGCGTGGAGAACTATTTCTATAAGGTTGGTAAGCTGACCCTCGAAGATGTGGAGTTGGTCCGATTCCTTGCGATAGATGTCGAAGGGGTGCACGCACTAACAAAAAAACTTCATGAAGGTTTCCTCGCACTCGTCGCATCGCCGCAGTTGTTCGAGGGAAGGTCCCAAGATTTGGATGACCTCATCGACACATATCGTACGAATGCACTTGAGGATTATCACATGGGCATCGAGCGTTCGTTTCTGCCACTGCTGGAACGAATGCTACATGATGACATTAGCTTCCTTTCCAATGATCAGAGTTGCATCACCTTGTTTCACTTCCTGGCGACACAGCACATGCGGACAAAAGGTATTAGAACAAAAACCGTTGAAGTTCTAAAAGAGAAAAACAACCTGGATGTGTCAAGAATCTGGGCCATATTGAGTCACATGTACGCAAGCAACATTGGAATGAACGTGTTTCTAGAGAGAAAGAAGAGGACCTTAGCGCTAATCGAAAACACGACGGGCAACGATTTCATCACGGGCGACCAGCCTTTGATAAATCTACACGGTGACGGAAATACGCCGCCTACAATGCTGACTTGGTACTACCCAATTTCGCCACGTCGCGCGTTACTACTAACGGAGGTGAATGAAGAACCCGCGTTCTCTTCAGGTGGGTTAACTGCGGGGCAGGTCCACGATTTGAATGCAAGGATGTTCTCGGCGTGCCACAGGCAAACATTCGCACGAGAGGAACCTTCACTGGTTCCCTTCGCCACCTGACGCACAGCGTTAAGCAGGGGGGCGGTTATTCTTGGCGCACTTCACAGATGAATTCACCAGATTGGGAAATATCGATATCCGGATTCATATCCGGGAACACTATACTTAATTCGTCTTCAGCCGATCCTTTTGTGACGAAGTGGATTCACGCGGAGACGCGGAGTGGGGCGTGCCATGCGGGGCTGTTGTGGCTCGGTGGCGAGGAATTGATAGGCAGTGTCGCACGCGTAGTGTCTCCGCGCCTCCGCGTGAGAATTCTTCGTTTGAGCATGGTGTGTGCTCGCCGCTTGTTTCTGCCCCCGCGGGCGCACGATTTTCTTCGCTGGCAATCAGACCGTGGGGGAAGTGCCCGTCAGGGCGAAGGGGGGCTTACTGAATCGCGAGCCCCCTTTGCCCGCTAACGCTGGGCACTTCCCCCACGGTCTGCCTGCGGGTGGCGACAGCACGTCGTCCGCGGGGGCAGAAAAGGACGTACTTCAGGCTCGCTGCTCGTTTCTTCCCCCACGCTCATCGTGCGAGTGACGACAGCGCGTCGCCCGCGGGGGCAGAAAAGGACGCGGGGGCAGAAAGGCTTTGGCGTGAGGGGATTTTCCAAAGGAAAAGTCACGCGGAGGCGCGGAGTGGGCGTGCCAGACGGGGGGAGTTGGGGCCAGAGCAACTCCAAACTACATGGTGCGTGGCTCGCCGCAGGGCTCGATGATCAGTGTGCAAATTAATCGCAATGAACGGCGCCATATTCTTACCGCACAAACGGGCAGCGTGTCGCAGTGCAAAGCCCGGCCGCGATCCCATCTTAGGCGGACTGTCATGCCACCTTACGGGGGACCCTTATGGCTGGGCAAACCAACCGCCTCGACTATATCGACAATCTGCGCTGGCTGATGATCGTCTTCGTCGTCGGGGTGCATGTCGCGGTGACCTATGGCCAGATGGGATTCTGGTATTATGTCGAGCCGGGGCAGGTCGATCTCGGGACCAAGCTGTTCTTCTCCTGGTTCCTGTGCTTCCTGCAGGCATTCTTCATGGGCTTCCTGTTCCTGCTGGCGGGCTATTTCACCCCCGGTGCCTATGACCGCAAAGGTTTCGGGCGGTTCGCTTGGGACCGCTTCGTGCGGCTGGGCATTCCGTCGCTGCTGTTCGCTTTCCTGCTGCACCCGCTGGCGGCCTACATGGGCTCCGACTGGCATACCAAGCAGGCGCCGCTCGCCGCCTATCCGTATTTCCTGACCCATCGCCTTTGGCTCGACGGCTCCGGGCCGATGTGGTTCGCGGTGGCGCTGCTGGTGTTCTCGCTCATCTATGGCGCGTTCCGGCTGATCGCACCGCGGCCGAAGCCGGTGGAGCCGCGGCGCGTGTCGCTGCTGGTCATCGTGGCGCTCGGTCTGGTGATCGCCGCGTTCGCCTACACCATCCGCCGGTATTGGTGGATCGGCACCCACTTCCACACCTATCAGTTCTGCTTCTTCGCGCAGTATGTCGTGCTGTTCCTGGCCGGCATCGTCGCCCAGCGGCGCAAGGTGTTCGACGGAATTACCCGCGGCCTCGGCTATGGCCTGCTGGTGTTCGGGCTTGTGCTCGGCATCCCCGGATTCTTTGCGCTGATGCAGGTCGGTGGCGCGCTCCAGCATGGCTTCGACGCCTTCGCCGGTCACGGCACCTGGCAGAGCGGCGCCTATGCCGTGTGGGAGTCGATCGTCTGCGTCGCTATGTGCACGGGGCTGCTGGTGCTCTTCCGCCAGAACTTCAACGCCAAAGGCCGGGTGGCGAAGCTGCTGTCCGACAACTCGTTCGGCATCTACATGACCCACGCGCCGGTGCTGGTTGCGATCTCGCTGGTGCTGGTGCCGGTGGCGATGCCGCCGGTGGCGAAGTGGGCTATCGTCTGGCCGATCGCGCTGGCGGCGACGCTGGTCGTGTCGGTGGTGCTGCGGCAGGTGCCGCTGGTGAAGAAGATCCTTTAGCCCAGCCAGTGGCGGCGGACGGGCAGGCCTTGGCGCAGGCGCCAGGCTTCCCAGGCGCTGGGGACGTCGGCTTCCCACTCGGGCAGCAGCACGACGATGGCGCAGCCGTCGAAGATCGACACCGTGATGCCGACGCCGATGATCCAGAACGCCACCACCGAACTGCCGTAACAGCCGAGCACCATCATCCCGACCAAGAGGCACAGGCCCATGAACTTGGCCGAGCGGGCGTGGGTGGCGGTCATGCGGTGGAAGCGCAGCCAGCAGATCAGCTGTTCGAGGATCTCGGCGGCGATGGCATAGGCGACGATGATGAGGTTGCGCATCACGGCGTCGGGGCGGAGGAAATAAAGCGCCGTCATGCTCGCCAGCCAGAACAACAGGTCGACGGTGGAATCGGCTTTGCGCAGGTTGATGGTCGACACGCCCAGGCGGCGGGCGATGATGCCGTCGAAAATGTCGGAGAGCGTCGCCAGGAGAATGACGAGGGCGAGGAAATAGCCGTGTCCGTACCATCCCAGGACGGGCACGACCAAGATCATCAGGGCACGGAAGACAATGAGCGCGGCTGGAATCTTCCTGGCAATCATTTTGTCCCCCTACAGTCAGTGTGTCTGATGTTCAAGCGAGATCACTCTTTCCTCCCCCGCTATTGCAACGATGTGCGGCTCAACGGTTTGATCTCCGCGGGGGAGGAAAGTCATGATTCCAAGCGAGAGTCCGACGTTCCAGTCCGTCGAGGCCGGGTCGAGCCCGGCCACGACGAAGTGGGTCACCAGAGCTTCACGCGCTGTTCCGGCGGCAGGTAGTATTTGTCGCCGGGCTTGACGCCCCAAGCATCGTACCACGCGTCGACATTGCGGGTCGAACCGATGACCCGGAACGGCGCCGGCGAGTGCACGTCGCTGAGAATGCGGCTGCGCAAGTCGCCTTCGCGGAACTTGGACTGCCACACCTGGGCGAGGCCGAGGAAC
Organism: Rhizomicrobium sp.; assembly: GCF_056722145.1. NCBI lineage: Bacteria > Pseudomonadati > Pseudomonadota > Alphaproteobacteria > Micropepsales > Micropepsaceae > Rhizomicrobium > Rhizomicrobium sp. The sequence continues at coordinate 18,557 of NZ_JBWZET010000011.1, forward strand.
AGGCGCTGGTCGCCGGTGAAGCCGTCCAGCACCGGCGCCGACTGGCCGCCGAGCGAGATGTGATAGGCCTTGATCGCGATCGACAGGCCGGCGAGATCGGCAATGTTCTCGCCCATCGTCGCCGCCCCGCGGATATGCAGGCCGGGTAGCGGCTCATAGGAGTCGAACTGGTCGCCGAGCATCTTGGTGCGGGCCTTGAACGCGACCGCATCCTCGTCGGTCCACCAATTGTCGAGGTTGCCGATGCCGTTGTACTTGGCGCCCTGGTCGTCGAAGCCGTGGCTGATCTCATGACCGATCACCACGCCGATGGCGCCGTAGTTCACCGCATCGTCCGCCTTGGGATCGAAGAACGGCGGCTGCAGGATCGCGGCCGGGAAGGTGATCGAGTTGAACGACGGCTCGTAATAGGCATTCACCGTCGACGGAGTCATGTGCCACTCGCTCTTGTCGACCGGCTGGTCGAGGCGATCGAGATCATGCTTCCACTCGAACTGCGCGGCGCGCTTGAGGTTGCCGACGAGGTCGTCGCGGCTGATTGCGAGCGTCGCGTAGTCGCGCCATTTGTCGGGATAGCCGAGATACGGCGTGAAGGCATGCAGCTTGTCGAGCGCCTTCTGGCGGGTCGCTTCGCTCATCCACGGCAGGGTCTTGATGTCCGCCTCATAGGCCTTGAGCAGGTTGGCGACCAGCTTCTCGACCTTCGCCTTCGATTCCGGCGGGAAATACTTGGCGACATAGAGCTTGCCGAACGCTTCGCCGAGGGTGCGGTCGAGCAGGCGCACGCCGCGGGTGGCGCGTTCGGTCTGCGCGGTCCGTCCGGCCAGCGCCGTGCCGTAGAAGGCGAAATCGGCGTCGTCGAACTTCTGCGGCAGCACGCCGGCATAGGTGTGCAGATAGTGGACGGTGATGAAATCTTTCCACACCGCAACCGGCGTTTTGGCGAACAGCTTCGCCAGCGGCGCAACGGCGGTGCTTTCCCCAACCACCACGGCACGCTCGCCGTTGTTCAGCGGAATGCCGGTTTCGGAGAAGAACGCATCCCACGGGAACGCCGGGGCGAGCTTCTTGAGGTCCTTGTAGGGGACCGGATGGTACATCGTCTCCGGATTGCGGCGATCGGCGCGGCTCCAGCGCAGCTTGGCGATCTCGGTTTCGAGCGCCAGCACTTTGTCGGCGCGCTTCTCGGCATCCTGGGCGCCCGAGAGCGTCAGCATGGTCGTGAGGTAGACCTTGTAGGCGGCGCGGACCTTCACGATGCCCGCTTCGTCGAGCAGGTAGAAGTCGCGATCCGGCAGACCGAGGCCCTCCGGGCCGACATTGACGCTGTATTTCGTGGAGTCCTTGTCGTCGACGCCGATGCCGACGCCGAAAATGCCTTCCGCGGTCAGGCGCGGCGAGCCCATGATGCGGGCGATGTCTTTCAAGGTCTTCAGCTTGGCGATCTCGGTGAGATCGGCCTTGACCGGCTCAAGCCCGTGCGCCTCGATCGCCTGGGTGTTGACGAAGCCGTCGTAGAGGTCGCGCAGCTTCTTCTCTTCCGGCGTCAACTGGTCGACCGGCTTGGCTTCGAGTTCCGCCACGATCTCCTTCATGCGCTTTTCGCTGAGGATCGCGAGATTCTGGAACGAGCCGGTGGAGGAACGGTCGGCGGGGATGACCGCGTTCTTGTACCAGTTGCCGTTGACGAACATGTAGAAATCGTCGCCGGGCTTGACCGAGCGGTCCATGCCGGTGAGATCGACGCCCCATTGGCCGAGCGTGGCTTTGGGTGCAGGCGGTGGTGCCGGGGGCGGCGGAGGCGGCGGGGCAGAGCAGCCGGCAATCAACAGCGCGGCCGCGACCAGTAGGCGACGATTCATGCAAAACTCCACAAATGCAACTCGTTAGGATGCGGACGGGTCGCCTTGACGTGCAAGTCACGTATTCGCGACCGATTGCCCCTTGAATTTCGGTTGGCGAGCTTTTGCGGGGGGATTCGCGGTTAACCGGCTACGCCGCGTGCGTTCCTGCCGAACGGGCAAGTTCGGTTTCCGGCACGACGCGATTGCGGCCCGTATTCTTGGCGCGATAGAGGCCGCGGTCGGCACGCTGCACCAGAAGCTCAGGGGTATCGCCGTCGCGCAACTGCGCGACGCCGATCGAGATCGTGATGGTGCCGAGGATGTCGCCGGTGGAGCGCTTGACCAGTTTCTTGTTCTCGACGTTGGTGCGGATCTGCTCGGCCAGCTTGGTGGCGCCGTCGAGCGCGGTCTGGCGCAGGATGACGACGAACTCCTCGCCGCCGTAGCGCGCGGCGGTATCGCGGCCCTTGACGTTCTCCGACAGGCAGCTCGCCACCAGCCGCAGCACCTGATCGCCGGTCTGATGGCCCCAGGTGTCGTTGAAGCGCTTGAAATGATCGATGTCGCACATCATCAGCGCCACCGACGAACCATCTTGGCGGGCATCGTTGATCGCCGACTGCAGTTCGCTGTCGAACGCCTTGCGATTGGCGACGCCGGTCAAAGGATCGAGGCGGCTTTCCTTGCGCACGGTGTCGAGCTGGGTCTTCAGGTCACTGACCTGCTCGGAGGAGCGCTGCAACTCCCCCTCCAGGGAGCGGGTGCGCACTTCCATCGCCTTGGTGGCGCCAACCAGGCGTTCCACCATCTTGGCCACCGCGGCGGGGGACTGGTCTCCGCCCAGCTCGCCGGTCGCCGCCGACAGGGTGCGGCCATATTCGCCGGCGTCCTTGCCGGCCCGCTCCAACTTGCCGAGCACGGTATCGAGCATGCCGCTGATGCCGGCGCCGACATCTTCCATGGTCTGGGCGGTGCGTTCGCGGGTCAGGAACTGGGCGCCTAGGCCCTGCAGTACCGCCGGCGTGAACGGAGTTTTGTCGCGGATCATCGTGTCGATGATCTTGCCGAGCGCCGGATTGTTGCCGCCGGCATAGACGTAGAACAGCTCGTAGTGTTCCGGCGTCGGCGTCACGTTCCAATCGCCCATCAGGGCGAAGGCGGTCTTGGCCAAGGCCAGCTCGCGAGAAGGTGCTGCCAACGTCATCCCCACTAGTCGCTCCTGCCACCGGAGCGACGCCAGTGTGGCGGCAAGGTCGGTAAGAAACCGTTAAGTCGCGGGCTTTGGTTTGCGCAGAGTCTTTTCTTTGCCGCCGGTGTGAGCGGTGGCAACGGACGGGGTTTTCCGGTTCGGCGGCGCCCCGACCGCTCCGGGGGAGAAGGAGGGGGCGTCGCTGGCCGGAAAACTGTCTTCCGCTTGCTGATCGACCGACCCCGGCTTGGAATGGGTCACGCCGTCGACATCACGCTTGATCTTCGCGGTCATGATCGTTGCTCCCGGACCTGTCCGGGAAGAACCGGTCACACCGCGTCAGGTTCCACCGGCGTCTCGACCTTTGCATCCGAAGGTGCCTCGACCGCCGCGTCCGCGACGACCTTCTTGACCGCCCGCTTGCGCGGCGCCCGCGGCTTCTTCGCCGCCGGCTTCTTTTCGGTCGCAGGTACTTCGGACGCTGTCGCTGCGACGGGCGCCACAACGGCCGGCATCTCAACGACAGGCGTCTCAACGGCAGACGTCACAACGGCAGGCGTCACAACGGCAGGCGTCACAACGACCGGCGTCTCAACGACCGGCTTCGCGTCAACCGGCTTCGGCGTGTCGGGCTTGGGCGCGGGCTTCTTTGCTTCGACCGGCTTTTTCTCGACCGGCTTCTTTTCCGGTGCCTTGGGCAGCTTGACCGGGCGCAGCAGGAAGGCGGGGAGCTGCGAAATGTCGACCGGCGTCACTTCCACGGGCGGCGTCTTCGACGAACGGTCGCGGAACGACTGGGCGTAATGCACCGGCTCGGGCCGATTGACCGGCTCCGGCTTGCGCTGCGGGCGATGATCCTGGCGATGATCCGAGCGGCGCTGCTGCTGCTGCTCGTTACGCGGTTCCTGGCGCGGCCGCTGCTGCTCAACGGGGCGCTCCTGCACCGGCGCGGGCGTCTTCGCCGGCTCCATCGACGCGACCTGGCCATGCGCCTTGATCGGACGGTCACGGTGGTCGTTGTGGTTGCGGTCGCGATCGCGGCCACGGCCCCGGTCGCGGCCACCACGGTCGCGCGACTTGTCCCGCGGCGGGCGTTCGCGCACCTGCTCGGCGAGCCCTTCGATGGAGCGGCGCGGCAGCGTCGTCTTGGTCAGCTTCTCGATCGCTTCGACGTACTTGCCGTCGGCGCCGGTGACCAGCATGTAGGCTTCGCCGCTGCGTCCGGCGCGACCGGTACGGCCGATACGGTGGACATAGTCGTCGGAATGATAGGGCACGTCGAAATTGAAGACGTGGCTCACCGCCGGAATATCGAGGCCGCGGGCGGCGACGTCGGAAGCGACCAGGATCGTCACTTCGCCACTGCGGAAGCCTTCAAGCGTCTTGGTGCGCACCGACTGGTCGAGATCGCCGTGCAACGGCGCCGCGTTGAAGCCGTGCTTCGACAGCGACTTCGCGACGATATCGACGGTGTGCTTCTTGTTGCAGAAGACGATGGCATTGGTGATCTCGCCGGCTTCGCGGATCAGGGCGCGCAAGGCTTCGCGCTTGGCCCACTCGTCGTTCGGCACCTGCACCAGCACCTGCTTGATATTGTCGGCAGTGGTGGCCGGACGGGTCACTTCCACCCGCACCGGATTGGACAGGAACTGCTCGGTCAAGCGGCGGATTTCGGTCGGCATGGTGGCCGAATAGAACAGCGTCTGGCGGGTGAACGGCAGCAGCTTGCAGATGCGCTCGACGTCGGGGATGAAGCCCATGTCAAGCATGCGGTCGGCTTCGTCGATGACGAGGATCTGAACCTGGCTCAGCATCAGCCGGCCGCGTTCGAAATGATCGAGCAGGCGGCCCGGGGTGGCGATCAAGACGTCGACGCCGCGGTCGAGCTTCTTGTTCTGGTCGTCGAACGAGACGCCGCCGATCAGCAGCGCCATCGAGAGCTTGTTGAACTTGCCGTACTTCTCGAAGCTTTCGGCGACCTGGGCGGCGAGTTCGCGGGTCGGCTCGAGGATGAGCGAGCGGGGCATGCGCGCCTTGGCACGGCCGCGGGCCAGCATTTCGATCATCGGCAGGGTGAAGGAGGCGGTCTTGCCGGTGCCGGTCTGGGCACAGCCCAGCACGTCCCGGTTCATCATCACATAGGGGATCGCCTGCGCCTGGATCGGCGTCGGGTGCTTGTAGCCCATATCGGCGATCGCACGCATGATCGGCTCGGACAGGCCGAGCACCTCGAAGCCGGGCAGTTCCTCAATGTCTTCCACCGTGGCGACGTCCTCCGCCACCGGGGCGTTCTCGGCCGGCGCATCCTCGACCGGAGCTGCCTCGGCGGGCACGTCTTCGACCGCAGCTTCCGCGATGGGGGCTGCCTCCACGGGCGCCGCCTCGACAGGTGCTTCCGGGGCTGCCTCCGGCGCGGGATCGGCGGCGGCGGCGGCGAACAGCGGCAGTTCCGGCGCAATCTCGACCGCAGCCACCTCAACCGGGGCCTCCGCCACCGGCGTCGGAGCGGCGTCCTGCGCCGTCGTCACAGGCTGTTCCTCGGTCGCGGGCAGGGCTGCCTCGGTCGCGATGGCGTGTTGGGTCTCGGTCGGCGTATCTGTGTCGGTCAAGTGATGATTGCTTTCCACGCGGCGCCACGATTGCGCACGACTTTCGCGCGGAAGACCGCGCAGTGCCGTGGGTATCGTGAATGAGGGTTGAAAAGTCAAGAATGGCGCGGTCTTCTGCGCCGTCTTAGATATCGGACATGTCCCAAACGATCCTCTTCCTTCCCGGTCTGCTGTGTGACGAACGCCTGTGGATCGACCAGCTCGCCGCCTTTCCGGGCAGCGTGGTGGCGGACCTCACGCAGGACAGCACGATCGAGGACATGGCTGCCCGTGCGCTCGGCGCCGTCTCTGGCCGATTCTCGCTGGTCGGCCTGTCGATGGGCGGTTACGTCGCACAGGCGATCATGCGCATGGCGCCCGAGCGGGTGGCGCGGCTGGCGCTGCTCGACACCTCCTCCCGGCCGGACACGCCCGAACAGTCCAAACGCCGGCGCGGGCTGATGGCGATGACGCGCTCGAATCGGTTCCGCGGCGTCACCCCGAAGCTACTGCCGCAGCTCATCCATCACGACCGGCTGTCCGATCAACCGCTCTGCCAGGCGGTGCTCGACATGGCCGAGCGCGTCGGCAAGGACGCGTTCCTGCGCCAGCAGGCCGCGATCCTGGCCCGCATCGATTCGCGCCCGCATCTCGCCGCAATCACCTGCCAGACTTTGGTTGGCGTGGGCGACGCGGACATCCTGACCCCGCCGGACCACGCGCAGGAGATCGCGGCGCTGATTCCAGGTGCTGAGTATGTCGTCTTCCCGAACAGCGGCCATCTTCCGCCGATGGAAAGGCCCGATGACGTAAATGACATACTTCGAAACTGGCTGCGGTGAGCCGCGCTCCTCTATATCGTTT
>NZ_JBWZET010000012.1:0-14514 GCF_056722145.1 Rhizomicrobium sp.
TGGCAGCGGTGGCGGCGCGGCGCAGTTCGGCAGCGGCTTCGCGCTGGGCGGTCTCGAGGCCTTCGAGGCGAACCATCACGGTGCGCAGGGCCTGATCGACGGCATGGCTGGAATCGTCGCGGCTCTCGAGACGGTCCATCAGGTCGGACATGGTGCGCTCGATGGCGCTGAGGCGGCGCTCGATGCCGGGATCGTTGCCGCGATCCTCGAGCTGGCGCACGCTGTCTTCCAGGCGGACCATCGCTTCCATCGGCGATGGCGTCCGGCGCTGGTCTTCGATGGCGGCGAGGGCGCGGTCGAGGGCGCCGGCTTGGGCCTGGCTCGCCGTTTCGACGGTGCGCACCCGCTCGTCGAGCGTGCCGAGGCGGTTGTCGAGTGCCTGGGTCGCGGCCATGGCGTCCTGGCGGGCCTGGCTGACGCGTCCGGCGACGGTTTCGAGGTTGTCGGCGAGATTGGAAATCTGGCTCGCCGAGTGATTGGCGGTGGTCGTGATCTGGTCGGCGAGGCGCGACAGGCCGGTGTGCAGCGCCTTGACGGCATCGCGCAACCCCTCGCCGGTATCGCGTCCCTCCACCCGGTCGAGACGGTCGGCAAGATCGGAAACGTGCACGCCCATCTGATCGAAGGCCTGCGCCTGTTCGCGGGCGGCGATATTCATTTCCACGGCCGCCTTGCTCATCACCCGGTTGCTCTCGGTTTGCGAGCGTTCGGAGGCGTCGAGGCGGCGGGCCACGCCGCGCAGCTGATCTTCGATGCGGCGATAGACTTCGGCGGTTTCGGCTTCGCTGCGGGCGACATGCTCGAGCATGTCATCCGACTGGAACCGCTGGCGTTCCGGTTGGGGCCGGAGATCGCTGCGGTAAGACCACTGGCTCTTGGGTTCACTCATTTCCGAGAGTTCCGAAACGATACGACGCGTGAGCCATTCGCCCACCGATAGACCCTCCCGACGCGCGGCCGCGCGGGCGGCTTCACGGGCCTCGGTCGAAATCCCGGCGACACTCCATGGCAAATCAGGCCGCATCTCGTCTCTCGTAGCGGTTCCTCCCCCCACATAGGGTACTGGTGTCCACATGTGGTGTAAAGGAAAGCGGTGCAATGGAGGTGCCTGGACATCTTCCGCGACCCTCATCGCTAGAATCCACTTGGAGCAATTAAGACTCCGTTAGCGCTGCCGCCGCATTTTCGTTTCGGTGACGCCGGCGCGCGCCAATTCGGCGTCGATCTGGCCGGTGATCCAGGCGAACGCCATGCGGAAATCCGAGGCGAACGACCATACCGGATAGCGGAAGGTGGCGGGGCGGTTCTTTTCGATAAAGAAGTGCGCGATCCAGGCCGGACCGTAGCCGGCGACCGGCACCGCAATCAGGAACCACGGCCTACCCAAAACGACGCAGGCGGCGATGCCGGCCACGGCCATGAAGGTTCCGGCATAATGCAGCGCCCGGGTCCGCGGATCGGCGTGTTCGCTGAGATAGAACAGCCAGAACGCCTCGAAATCGGTGATGCGCGCTTCGTCCGCCATACGAGCTCCTAATGCGGCGGCAATGGCGCCGCCGGGGCCCCGATGCTGCCGCGCAGGTCCGGGGGCGTGGTCTTTTCCTTGCCTTCGCGCGGGCTCGGTACGGTCTGAACGTCCGATGGGGCCTGTTCGCTCTTGCCGCCCATGCCGAGATCGGTGGTGAAAATCTGAGCGACATAGATAGTGTCGGCGTTCACCGAGGCGCCGACGCCGCTGCGGTCGTAATCGGCGAAAGAGAGGTTCTCCAGGTGCGGCCGCGAGGCGGCCCAGGTCTCAACGAAGCGCTTGGCGAAGGCCTCCACGTCGATGTCCTGGCCGGGGACGAAGTGCTGGGCGGCGACGTTCTCACCGACCAGGCCCTGGAATTTGGCATCGGCGGCCATCAAAAGGCTGGCGGCGACGTGCGGATCGCCGCTTCCGGCAAAGGAGTTGGCCTTGGCCATGTCGGCGCTGCGCTTGCGGGCAACGTCGGCCAACTCCGGGTCGAGCGCCAGGACGCGGGCGTTGGGATCGGTCTTACGTCGGGTTTCGAGCACCAGGGCGAAGATCCGCTTTTCCAGGGCAGGCATCCGCGCTGCCGGATCGGGAGGCGTGGGGCCGAACAGGCTGGTGCATCCGGCCGCGGCCAGGGCGATAAACGCGCAAAGCGCTGCGCGAGCGATCAATCGTGTTGAATGCACCTCAATGCAGGAACTCGAATAAGCCCGCTGCTCCCATTCCGCCGCCGATACCCGCCGTAACGACGCCATATTTCACTTTACGCCGCCGGCCCTCCAATACCATGTGACCGGTCATCCGTGCGCCCGACATACCATACCGATGGCCGATGGAAATGGCTTTGCCGTCCACATTCAGCCGCTCCGGCGGTATGGCGATTTGCACGGCGAGTATAGGACCGGAGTGGCGAAGGCCTCATTAAGCTCCGACAGGTCGGTGTCGGAAGTTTTCCGACCGTGGCGTTCGCGCAACCGCGGCGGCTCAGGCGGCTTTGCCTTTGCGGGCGTGGATGCTGGCGAGGATTTCGCCGCGGAAGCAGAAATAGAAGACAACCAGCAGCACACCTTGCGCCACCGTCGGGCCGATCAGGGCGTAGATCGCCCAGAACTCGGCCGAGCAGAAGCCGAACCGCTCGAACGCGACGATGGCGAGATTGATGACGGCGAGCACGAACATCAGTGCGGCGTAGACATAGCCGGCGCGGACGATTTTGGCGTCGGGCAGGTTCTCGGTGACGATCGGGGGCAGGTAGGGCGCCATCCAGTCGCGCCGCAGCATGACGACGCCGAGCGCCAGCCACAGGATGGTCGGCTTGACCATGATGAAGTAGCGCGAGTGGAACAGGATGGTGGCGCCGCCGAACATGGAGATCAGCACCAGGCTGAGCCAATGCAGCGCCCCGATCGGCCTCTTGCGCAGTTTCATCAGTACGGTCTGGGCCAGCACCAGCGAGATGCCGCAGGCGGTCGCGAGTTCGATGTTGTGGGTGAAAAGGAAGAGCGCCACGAACACGAACGTCCCAAGCAGGTCCCGCACGATCGGTACGAGAGCCCTGAGGACAATCATGACAATTCCTTTATCTTCGTCCCACCAGCGGGACGGCGCCGCCGCGCCTGTCGATATAGGCGCCGAATTGCCAAGTAAAGGTAAGCGTTGCCGCGAAGAGGACGAGGGCGAGCACGCCCGACCAGCCGGGGGCGATCCGGTGCAGCACCACGCACGCGGCGCTGATGGCGGCCATGACGGCGTAGGTTGTGGCCCAGACCGAGGTCAAAAGGGTGTGGGCGCGGGCCACCAGCTGCGGCTCGAGGCGCGCCTTGAGCCAGCGGTATTGGGCGGTGAAGGGCTGGTGCGCGGCCATTGACCACAGGATCGCGGTGAGGAAGCCGGCCTCCAGCACCAGGGCGGATTTGGCGGCGTCGAAATCGGTGTCGACGAAAGCGGTGTAGAGTGCCAGGGTTCCGAACAGCACCAGTCCGGCGGCGTCGAACACGCGCACGGTGCGGGCGGCACCGAAGGCCAGCATGCCAACCGCGAAGGCGGCGGCGAAGGCCAGCCACAGCGCGAGGCTCACCGACAGCGGCGCCACGACAAAGAAAATGAGGGAGGGCAGGAAGGCCAGCATGCGCGGCCTTATTAGAGGTCTTGCCGTCGCAAGGGAACCGAGGCGACCGTCTGGGCAAAAGAAAACCGGGCGCCCCCGCGAAGGGGCACCCGGCTTTGACGTCGAATTTTACTGCGCGGCAGCGGCAGCCGGAGCGGCCGGGCGGCGGTTGAGATAGGTGTTCCACAGCTCCGCGACGCGGACCAGGGCCGGATCGCCGGTGAAGTTCGCCAGCGACTGCTTGGCGGCGGCTTCATTGCCCTGACGGACCTGCGCCATGGCGAGGACCAGCTTGGCTTCCGGGACATAGGCGCCGCCGGCGTTGACCGCGCTCTGGGCGGCGCGGGCGGCATCGGCATAGCGGCCGTAGCCGTAGTAGGCTTCGGCGACGCTGGTCAGCAGCTTGCTGTCCTTGGCGATCTTTTCGATCTGCGGCAGGGCGGGCTCGTCCTTCTTGGCGTCGGCGTTGGTCTTGGCGACGTTGGCGGCGACCTTGGCGGCGTTGAATGCGCCCTTGGCGATGCCCATTTGCAGGAAGGTGCGCTCGTCACCGAAAGCCTTGACGGCATCGGCGGCATCGGCCGCTTCGGCATAGTTCGACGGAGCCCATTCGGCGCCGACGACGAGACGCAGGCGGTAGATGTCGAGCGCGGCGATTTCGGCGGTGTTCTTGTTGCCCTTGGGCAGGAACTCCAGCGAGAAGTCGAGCAGGTACTTCCAGTCTTCCGGCTTGTTGTAGTCGCGGGCCATCAGCGTCAGGCCTTTGATCTCGTTGGCACGGTCCTTCAACTTGTCGTAGCCGAAGGTGAGGAGCTGATAGAGGCCGTACTGACCGAGCTTGCCCTGCGCCAGCGACATGTCGATGCCCTTCTGCGCGTAGAGGACGGTGTTGGCGTTGTCGTTGATGCCATAATAGTACTGGGCGATCGGCGCGTAGATGTCGGGGTTGGAGACGCCGTCTTTTTCCGCGACGGCGATCAGCTCGGCAACCAGCGGCCCGTTCTTGGCTTCGGCGGCCAGCTCGACGGCGCCGCCGATCAGGTTCTTGCGGTCATCCGGCGGAGTCGCGGGATTCCGAATCGTGGCGACGAAGGCTTCGCCGGCATGGACGCGGTCGTTGCTCTGATAGTAAGCGACACCGATGAAACGCTCGGCGAGGTACTTGTCGTAGTCGGTGGCGTCCGCGAGAGCCGTGACTTCCGAACACTTCGCGATGGCAGTGGGATAGTCCTTCGCATCCAGCGCCTTCTTGCACTCGCCGAGCGGCTTGGAGGCGGCCTTGCTGACTTTCGGGCCATCCGACTTGTCGGCAGCCTGGGCCGGGGTCGTCGCAACGGTCAGTGCAATCGCGCAGACCGGAAGGCAGGCGACCAGTGCGGCCCGCAACAAACTCTTGTTCATGGATTCCTCACCTAGCTGTAGCGCGAAGCACCGCGCGGCGCCCGCATCGCGCATCTTGAATTACTATGCAACTTTATTATGGCGAAGGACTGCGTCCAAAAGGCTAAAATGTGGATGTTGCGGCGCAATAACGCCGTCATCTCTCGCGGGTTGCCGTAAGCGCTTCTTAACCATGTGGTGCGAGCGTGGCCGCGGGCGCTTTGGGACCATGTCGATGGCCGAGTTTGTCTTGGGGTCGGTACAACTTGGGCTCGCCTATGGCGCCGCCAACCGGACCGGAAAGCCGGATCGAGAGGCCGCGTTGGCGCTGGTGCGCCGGGCCGCCGCATCCGGTGTTTGCCAATTCGACACCGCCCACGCCTATGGCGATGCCGAGGAGCGGCTCGGGGAAGCGCTGTCAGATCAACGGGTTTTTGTCGTCACCAAGCTCACCCCTGAGCTCGGCGCGTCGGCGGACGAGGCCATCGCGGCGGCAGAGGCGTCGGTGACGCAATCCTGTCACGCCCTGCGCACCGACCGGCTCGATTGCCTGTTGCTGCACCGGGCCAACCATCGCACGGCGTTCGGAGGCGCGATTTGGCAGCGGCTGAAGGACTATGTCGCGGCCGGCACCATCGGCCGCCTCGGCGTTTCGGTGCAGAGCCCGGCCGAACTGTCGGCGGCCCTGACCTGTCCCGACGTGCAGCACATCCAGATGCCGTTCAATCTGCTCGACTGGCGCTGGGATGACCTGATCGGCGACGTCACGGCGCGCCCCGATGTCGTCGTGCATGTGCGCAGCGTTTTCCTGCAGGGCCTGCTCGCCTGTGGCGATCCTGCACTGTGGCCGGCCGTGGAGGGCGTCGATCCCGCCTTTGTGCTGGGGATGATCGGCTGGCTCGTCGAGGACCTCGGTCGCGAGGATGCGGCGGATCTCTGTCTGGCGTATGTGCGCAGCCTGGATTTTGTCGCCGGCGTGGTGATCGGGCTCGAAACCGAAGCCCAGCTCGAGCGCAATCTGCGCCTCTACCGCAACCCTCCGCTGACATCCGATGAGCGCGAGTGTCTCGAAATCTGCCTGCCGCGCGTTCCCGAACAGCTTCTCAATCCCGCTTTATGGCCGAAAAAATGATGCCCGAATTGTTTCGCCTCGAAGGTGCCGTCGCATTCGTATCCGGAGCTGCCGGTCATCTCGGCCGCCCGATGGCGCGCGTGCTCGGCGAGGCCGGGGCCCAAGTTATCCTCAACGGCCGCACCGCGGCCAAGCTTGAGGCTTTCGCAGCGGAACTCGCGGTCGACGGCATTGCGTCCGAGGTCGCAACCTTCGATGTCGCCGACACCGCCGCGGTGCGCGCCTTCTTTGCCGGCCGCAAGCGGCTCGACGTGCTGGTCAACAACGCCATCCTGATGCAGGGCAAGCCGTTCGCGGCGCTGGAGCCGTCCGATTTCGCCACCACCTACATGTCGGGCGTGACGGCCGCGTTCGAAGCCGCCCGCGCCGCCTTGCCGGCGATGAAAAGGGCGGTGGCGGCAGCGGGCGAGGCGCGGATCGTCAACATTGCCTCGATGTACGCGAGCGTCGCGCCCGACAAGCGCATTTACGCCAAGCCCGAGCAGGCGAGTCCGTTCCATTACGGTCCCGCCAAGGCGGCCCTGCTGCAACTGACCCGCCATCTCGCGGCCGAACTGGCGGCGGAGAAAATTCGCGTCAATGCGCTGGTGCCGGGACCGTTTCCCCGGCCGCAGGTTTCCGAGGACGATCCGGCGTTTGCGGCGCGGCTGGCGGGCAAGACCATGCTCGGCCGTTTCGGGCGCGCCGACGAGATCGCCGGTCCGCTGCTGTTCCTGGCGACGAAAGCGTCGAGTTATGTGACAGGGGCGGCTCTTGCAGTCGATGGGGGCTGGACGGCATGGTAGCGTGACGCGTTAAGAAGGGACGACAAGGAGCGATGCCGTTGCCCTTTCTGTCCTCACTGATGCCCGCGCCGGACCACGCCAAATTGCTTGCCGAAAGACTGTCGCGGTTTTCGCTGCTCGCAGGATTGTCGGAAAACGCCCTCAAGCGGCTGATCGCCGAGGCGTGCTGGTTCGGCCTACCGGGCGGGGCGCAATTGAAGCGCGACAGCGACAACGAAACCGCCCTGTTTCTGGTCGTTACCGGCGCCCTCGGGGTGATGGTGGAAGATGCGCACGGGCAGCGCCGCCTCGTCGCCCAGGTGCCGCCGGGCGAGACGGTCGGCGAGGTCAGCCTGTTCACCGAAGAGCATTCCGCCGAACTCGTCGCCTTGCGCGACACCGAACTGATGCGCATCGGGCCCGAGGCGTTCGAGGCGTTGGTGGCAAAGCATCCGCGGGTGATGATCGACATGATGCGGGTGATGGCGCGCCGTCTGGTGGAAACCACCAAGGCACCGCGTGAGCAGATGCCCCGGACCTTCGCCATCGTGCCGCTGCAGGACGGTCTTGCCGACGAACCGGTCGCCCATCGCATCGCCGCCGCGCTGGTGGCGATGGGGGCCAAGGCGGCCGTGCTCGATGCTTCCGCGGCAGGCCAGTCGGCGGACTGGTTTCATACCTTCGAAGCGGCGCATGACGTGGTGATCTACCGCGGCGACGGCCCCGGCACGCCCTGGACCGAGACCGCGATCCGTCAGGCCGACCGCATCTGGCTGTTGGCGCGCGCCGACCGCGATCTGCCGCGCGATACCCTCCGCACCGCCAAGGAAAAGGTCTGCGGCCGGCCCGAACTGCTGCTGCTGCACACCAGTGGCGCCGCCGGCACCTTGCCCGAGCATTTCGCGCTCAAGAGCGGCCTGTTCGAATCCCATCACCACATCCGCCAGGATTATCCCGATGACATCGGCCGGCTGGCGCGCTGCGTCGCCGGGCGGGCGGTTGGCTTGGTGCTCGGCGGCGGCGGCGCTCGCGGCTTCGCCCATATCGGTGTCGTCAAGGCGCTGAAAGAGGCCGGTGTGCCGTTCGATTACCTCGGCGGGGTGTCGATGGGCGCGATCGTCGCTGCCGGGCTTGCCGCCGAATGGAGCATCGACGAACTGTCGGATCGCATGCGCGCCGTGTTCGTCACCGCCAAGCCGCTGTCCGATTACACCCTGCCGCTGATCGCACTGGTGCGCGGGCGCAAAGTGACCGAGCTGCTCCGCACGCATTTCGGGACGCTGCGGATCGAGGATCTGGCACGGCCGTATTTCTGCATCTCGTCCGATCTCACGACCGGGCGCATCCACGAGCATCGCGTCGGATTTTTGTGGCGGGCGTTGCGCGCCAGTGCGGCGCTGCCCGGCATCATGCCGCCAGTGAACCTGCGCGGCCACCTGCTCGTCGACGGTGGGGTGATGAACAACCTGCCGGTCGATCTGATGCGGGCCCGCCGCATCGGGCCACTGATTGCTTCCGACGTCACCGGCGAGATCGATTTTTCGGTGCACGACAGCCGCTACGGCGAGCGCCCGGTGTGGCGCCTGATCTGGCAGCGCATGCGCGGCACGCCGTCGATTTTCGACGTTTTGATGCGCACCGGCACGGTCGGCTCCGAAGCGCAGCGCCGCTTGGTCCGCGACGAGGCCGATTTCCTGTTCGAGCCGCCGCTGGAAAACCTTAACCCGCTCGATTGGAAAGCGTTCGACCGCGCCATCAGCGAGGGCTACGAACACGCCGCGCGCCAGATCGACAAGCACGGCATTCCGCTCACCACGCTGTGGTGCGATGGCCCCGCCGTCGCCGTCCCGCCGCGCTCAGGGCGGTAGCGTATCGGGCTTGGTGCCGGTCTTGAGGTTGCGGCCGCTGTAGAGGCGCTGGCCGAGGACCGCGATCACTACGCCGCCAATGAGCAAGGCCTTGGCGTGGAACGCATTGGGACAATGGGCGCCCCACAATTGCGCGATGTCGAAATAATCGGCGATGGCGAGCAGCCAGTCGCAGGTTGAGGCGATCATCAGCACGACGCCGATCGGCATCAGCACAAGTCCGGACACGCGGCGCAACAGCATCAGATACTGTTCTGCATCATCATCGGATTGGCCGGGGCGGCGCCGACGAGATAGTGCGAATGGCCATCGGAATCGACCAGCACCAGCGATTTGATCTTGGTCTCGGATTTGGTGATATCGAGTTCGGCGTTGATCTCGGCTTCGCCGTTGGAGCCGACCATCTTCAGCGAGTAGCTGGCAGTGCCGCCTTTGCCGGTGGAGAAATCGTAGGTCTGGCGGTTGACCGCCATCACCTTGATGTCATGGCCGAGCACGCCGACGGCTTCGTCGTTGGCGCGGACCGCGGCGGCGATGGTCTGGATGCGCGGATCGTCGGAAAAGCCCTTGTAAAGATACCAGGCGCCATAGCTGAAAACGGCCGCGATCACGACCGCAACGGCGATCAGCGTTCCCAGGCAGCCCCACAGGCAGCCCTTGTGCGAGCGTGGCGGCGGCAGTTCCTGTTCGGTGTACGGGTCCATGTTTCCCCCGAGAGAGCTGGGCGCCTAGAAAAGCGCGTGCCGGCGATTGCCGCAAGGGCGCTGCGCCGGTTTGACTATGGCGGCAAATCTCCTGCCAAATTCTATCTTCTGGCGACGAAAGTGGCGGCTCGACCGTGACAATGCCGCGCCGCGGCGCGATCATCGTGACACAGATCTGGCGTCCCAAGGCTCTGCTATCGTTCCAGAACACGAATTGGTCGTCCGTTCCCATGGCAAATGCACCCGTCGATGAAACCCCGCTCGAGGCCGCGCTGCGCCTGCTGGACGAGAACCGTCCCAACGAGGCGGCGGCGCTGCTCGAAGCCTTGCTGGCCGAGGGTCGCGGCGGCCTCTTCGCGCGGCTGACGCTGGCGCGCGCGCTCACCGCGGCAGACCGCGCTGAAGACGCCCTGGCGGTGGCGCGCGAGACCGCCGCACTCCACTCTGATGTCGGCGAAGCGGCGTTGGGGCTGGGGGCGGCGCTGTTGGCGCAGGAGCAGCTTCCCGCCGCGATTGCCGAATTCCAGCGGGCGCTGCGGCTCGATCCGGGCAACGGCGAGGCGCGCTATCTGCTCGGCTGTGCCTGGCTCGAAGCGGGCGAGGCCGATCCGGCACTGGCGGCGTTCGAGGTCCTCGACGACATGCCCGGCCTGACGGACCGCATCGCCGAAGCCGAAGCGATGAAGGCGCGGCCGCGCTCCGATGCCGGTTATGTCCGCCACCTGTTCGATCAGTTTTCGTCGGATTACGACGCCCGCATGCTGGGCCAGCTGTCGTATCGCGCGCCGGTGATCCTCAGCGATCTGGCGGCGCTGGTGCTGCCCGGGCGCGAAGGGCTGGCGGTGCTCGATCTCGGCTGCGGTACCGGGCTTTCCGGCGCAGCGTTCAAATCGCGGGCGGCGCGGCTGGTCGGCGTCGACCTCAGTCCGGCGATGCTGGCCAAGGCGCAGGCGCGCGGCGTCTACGATGATCTGTCGGTCGCCGATATCGAATCCGGATTGGGCGAGGTTGCGTACGATCTCGTCATCGCTGCCGACACACTGGTGTATCTCGGCGATCTTGCGGCGGTGTTCCGCTCTGTCGCCGCGGCGCTGCGGCCCCAAGGCACCTTCCTCTTCACCGTGGAAGCCAAGGACGATGATGGTTTCGAACTCGGTCCCAAGCGCCGCTGGCGCCATTCCGAGCGCTATCTGAAAGCGCTTGCGGCGCGCCATGGTTTCACGGTCGCCGGTTTCGTCGGCTGCACGCCGCGCCACGAAGCCCATGTTCCGGTCAACGGCTTTGCGGTGGCCCTGACGCGGGCGACGGAGGCATAGATGGTACGCCGAATCGGCGTTCTGGTGTTCGATGACGTCGAAGAACTCGATTTCACCGGTCCGTGGGAAGTCTTCACCATGGCCAACGAGGTCGCAGCCCATCGCGGTCTGCCGCCGGTGCACGAGGTCACGCTGATTGCCGGGCGGCCCGGTCCGGTGCGCTGCGCCAAGGGCCTGCGCGTGATCCCCGATCGCCTCACCGCCGATTGCGATTCGCTCGACATCCTGCTGGTGCCGGGCGGGCAGGGTACGCGGCGCGAAGCGCACAATCCGGCGCTGATGACATGGATTGCGACAATCGCAGCGGGCGCCGAATGGGTCACCAGCGTCTGCACCGGCGCCTTGCTGCTTTGTGTCGCCGGTCCGGCCAAGGGTAAGCGCGTGACCACGCATTGGGCCTTTGTCGAAACCCTGAGCGCGCGCGGCGAGGCGGCGGAGGTCGTGGCGGATCGCCGTTATGTTCGCGACGGAAATGTGGTTACCGCCGCAGGCGTTTCGGCTGGGATCGACATGGCTTTATGGTTGACGGGCGAGCTTCACGGCCGCGAATTTGCGGCCCAGGTTCGCCGGGCGATGGAATACGACCCGATGCCGCCGGAATAGGCATTGGCGCAGATGCATGCTACGGGCGTCCTCGGCGCATCGAAAGTGCCGCGTCTCGCCGCTTTGTCCGTTCGGCCATTCTGTGCTTATCTCGGGTCAGGTTGGGGACGTAACCACCTTCAGGGGAGTTTCAGGATCATGTTGAAGAGCGTTTGTTTGGTTGGTGCATTTGTCTTGCTCGCCGTTCCTGCGTTGGCCGATACGCCGTGCGGTACGACTCCGCTTGCTGATGTGGTTCCGACCCCCGACGCCGTGTCCGGCAAGACGGCCGAAGAGGCCTCGGCGATCCGTCATCAGGCCTTGGTCGATGTGAAGACCTATCAGGGCAAGCTGAAGACGTTCCGCGAATGCCTCGTTTCGCAGAGCAATGCCCTCAAGGCGACCATCGACACCGCCAAGGATGACGCGGCCAAGAAGCGAATTCTGGAGCAGATGGCCGATTTGCAGAGCGTCAATGACCACTCGGTCGACGACGAGACCAAGGTCGTCAACGATTTCATCGCCCTGCAGACCGCCGCCTGCAAGATCATGAACTGCACGGCGCCGAAGAAGTAAGTCCGGCGTCCCTGTCGTTTTGCCCAATGCCCCGGTCGGGTTCCCTGGCCGGGGCTTTGGCGTATGGGCCCGGGACGACCGGCGTCGAATCACTTATCATCCGCCGGCATGATTGAGCCGGATATGACGACCAAGCGGTCCGAACGGCGCGCGCGCGAACATCTGGCGACGCGGGCTTCGATTCTCGATGCGGCACGGCGGGTGGCGGCGCGCGATGGCGCCCGCGACATGAGCCTGCGCGGCGTGGCGGCCGAGGCAGGCTTCGCGCCCGCCGCCCTCTACAGCTATTTCACCGGCAAGGACGAGTTGCTCCTGGCGCTGGCGGCCGAGGACCTCAGTGCCATTGCCCGGGCGATGCGCGGGGCGGCGGCGGGATGCGAGGGCAAGGGCAAGCTGGCGGCGGCCGCGAGCGCCGCGCTCGATCTGCTTTCCACCACCGAAACCATCGCCGCGGGTTCGGCGGCGTTGCCGGCCAATGCCGGCACCGGCGAAGCGGAGCGCTTGTTCAACGGCCGCATGATCGCGGCGCTGAAGGTGCTGTCCGATATCTCGGGGCAAAGTTCCGACAGTCGCCAGGCGCAGTGCGACGTGCTGTTGATGGGGGCCGCCCTCAGCGGCTTGGCGCTGCTGTCGCGTGCCGGCCGCCTCGACGTGCTCGGTTTCTCGATCGAGGAAGTCCTGGCCCGGTTGGAAGCCCGTTTTTCGTAGCGGCAACCGCGAAAGAAGACGTTTCTATCGCGTACAAATCGCTTTGCAGCGGCGCCAAAAGCCGCTGAAATCGCCTTCGCAACCCCACGCGCGAAGGACTCCATGGACAACATCCGCCACACCGGCCTCGAAACGCCCTCCGGCCTCGGCAGCAATGCCGTGCGCGATGTCGGCGGCGCCCTCAATGCGCTGCTGGCCGACGTTTTCACGCTTTATCTCAAGACCAAGAACTTCCACTGGCACATGTCGGGTTCGCACTTCCGCGATTACCATCTGTTGCTCGACGAACAGTCCGACCAGATCTTCGCCATGACCGATGCCGTCGCCGAGCGGGTGCGGAAGATCGGCGGGCCGACGCTGAAATCGATCGGCCACATCGCCCGGCTGCAGCGCATCGCCGACAACGACGCCGACTTCGTCACCCCGCTCGACATGCTGGCCGAACTCAAGGACGACAACCAGCGCCTCGCCAGCGCCATGCGCGAGACCCACGGCATCTGCGACGAAGCCGGCGACGTCGCCACCGCCAGCCTTTTGGAAGTCTGGATCGACGAAACCGAGAAGCGCATCTGGTTTCTCTACGAAAGTTCGCGTCGGGCCGAGAACACCTGACCATGATCGAGCTCGTCATCACCGCGCGGAAGAAGGACCTCGGCGGCGGCCTCGAGGTGGGGCGGGTACTGCCGTTTCCGACGCGGCGGATGGTGGGCCCGTTCGTCTTCCTCGATCACATGGGGCCGGCCGATTTCGCGCAGGGCGAGGGCGTCGATGTGCGCCCTCATCCCCACATCGGGCTCGCCACCGTGACCTATCTGTTCGAGGGCGATCTGCTGCATCACGACAATCTCGGCACCGTGCAGGCGATCCTGCCGGGCGAGGTCAATTGGATGACCGCCGGCCGCGGCATCGTCCATTCCGAGCGCACCCGGCCCGCGGTCCGGGCCAAGGGCATCCGCATGGACGGCATCCAGGCCTGGGTGGCGCTGCCGGACGAGGCCGAAGAAACCGCGCCCGCCTTCGCCCATATCGACGCCCTGCCCGAGTTTGCCGAAGGCGGCGTCGTCGGCACGCTGATCGCGGGCCATTTCTTCGGATTGACCGCCGGTGCGGTGCTGTCGCCGCTGTTCTATGTCCACCTCGAAATGGGCCCCGGCACCCGCTTCACCTTGCCCGACGAGCATCGCGAACGCGCCGCCTATGTCGCCCGCGGCTCGGTTGAGGCCGACGGCGTCGCCATTCCCGCCGGCCACATGGCGGTGTTCGCGCCTGGCTTGGCCCGCATCGAGGCCGGCGAGCATCCCGCCCGGGTCATGCTCCTCGGCGGCGAGCCGCTGGGCCGGCGCCACATCTGGTGGAATTTCGTCTCCTCGCGCCTCGACCGGATCGAACAGGCCAAGGCCGACTGGCGCGCCGGCCGCATGCCCCTGCCGCCCTCCGACGCCGCCGAGTTCATCCCCCTGCCGCCCGATCCCCCGCAGCCTGCCCCGACCGACCCGGTTTAGCGCTCTCCGAGCCACTGCGTCACCCAAGGTGCCCGGCGCCGCACCCGCGCGGGAATCGTGTTGCGACCATGTGGGCGCCGGGCCGCGAAGGGCGACGCTGGCGCCGCCGTTGAAAGCGTGGGGGAGAGTCCTTATGGTCCGCCGCCTCTTTGGGGCGTCGCCAAGTGGTAAGGCACCGGATTTTGATTCCGGCATTCCCAGGTTCGAATCCTGGCGCCCCAGCCATCCTTCCCGCATCACGCGAGGGACGGATGCCCCGCGCTCCATCGCGCTCACCCCTTCACCCCATCGCTTCGGTTTCATCGACCGTGATCCCGCGCATCCGGGCGGCATCGCGCGCCGGCGGCAGGCCGAACAGG
>NZ_JBWZET010000013.1:0-17844 GCF_056722145.1 Rhizomicrobium sp.
TCCCACAGCGTCGGCGCCAGTGCATCGGCGGCGTCGACGTGCGCCCGCAACACCGCGTTGAGCGGTACTTCGGCGCCGGTCAGTGCCGCTTCAACCGGCGCCAGAACATCGCGCACGTCGGCAAACCAGTGCTGCAGTTCGGCCGCGGCCGAGCCCAGCGCCTTGGCGATGCCGCCGAGACCCGCATCCGGCCGCGGCCCGCGTAACGTCTTGTCGAGCGCCCGCGCCATACGCCGGAAGTCGGCGGGCTCCTTGCCGAGCGTTGCCAGCGGATGCTTCAGCAGCGCCAAAAGCGGGATCGGCGCGAAACCTTCATCGGCGGCTTCGGCGACGAGGCAGAGGAAGGCGCCCGCGGTGGTGCGCGGCAGCGAGCGGCCGGCGGAATCGTCGATCGCTACCGACCAGCGCGACAGCTGCGCTCCGACACGACGGGCGAGACCACGATCGCGCGTCACCAGCGCCGCGGTCCGGTTCGGCGTTTCCAGCGCCTCGCGCAGCATCAGCGCGATGACGGCGGCTTCCTCGGCCGGATCGGCGGCTTCCAGCAGCGACAGCCCGTCCACCTTCGGCGTGTCGAGACCTTCCGCCAGTGCCCGCCACGCATCGGTGGTCGGGGCCGGGCGCAACACTTCGCGCAGCAGCCGCTCGCGCTCGATGTCGGCCGGCACGTCCGTCCAGTCTTCCACTTCGTCGCGCCGCACGTCGATGCGCTGCAGCAGCTGCTTGAGGGTGAATTGCGGATGATTGGGTTCCATCCGCTCCCAGCTGTCGGCATCAAGTTCGCGGTCGAGCCCCGGCAGCACGACATAGCCGTTGGGCAGCCGTGCGATCACACCCAGCAGGTCGGCAGTGGCGGGAATGGAGCCGGTGGAACCGGCGGCGACGATCGGGCGGTCGGTCTGGCGCAGCCGCGCCGTCAGGGCCGCGAGCGCGCGATTGCGGTGGTCGGCGGGATTGATGGCGCCTTCCTTTTCCAGCAACGGCGGCCAGACGTCGTGGATGATCGACAGAAACGCTTTCACCTCGGCCCAATGCGCCGCCAGCGACGCAGGCGCGAGATCGTCGAGCTTGCTTAAGTCCGCGCCCTGGCGTTCCGCTTCGTCCATCACCGCCGCAAGGCTGCGCGACAGCGTCGCCGCTTGGCCGAAACTCATGGTGCCGCCGTCGCGGGTGTGGCTCCAGCGCCGGATCAGGGCGGCGAGCAACAGGCGGCGGCGCAGCGGCGCAATCGCCGGCGGCAGGTCGAGAACCTCGGAACTCGCATCCAGCAGCAGCTCGTCTTCATCGACATCGCCGAGCGGGCGGAATTCGGGCAGCAGCACCGCGCCTCCGGCTGCGCGCGCGAAAATCTCGGCAATGCTGCGGGCCGCGCGCCGCGTCGGCAGGTAGATGGTGACGTCGGCAAGAGTCGTGGCATCGCCGCCGATGCGCGCGATCAAGCCCTTTGCCAACGCGGCGGAGAACGGCACGCTCGCCGGGATGGTATAGACGTGGGCGCGGAGGTCAGGCTGCGGGGGCAAGGTCGGCAAGATAGGCTTCGGCCTCGGCCACGGCTTGCGGCGTGCCGACGTGGATCCAGACGCCATCAAGGCGCATGCCGTAGAGACGCTCCTTTTCGATCGCCCGGTCCCAGACGATATTGGTCGAGAAGCCGCCGCCCGGCGGGTCTTCGAACAGCCGCGGATGCACGATCTGGACGCCGGGATAGGCGAACGGCGACACCCGGCCCGGCGGCACGCGGCTCAAATGGCCCATCGAGTCCATCAGGAAGTCGCCGACGCCCTCATAGCCCTTGGAGTTGATCAGCGGCACCACCAGCAGCAGCGCGTCCATGGCTTCCGGGTCCCAGCGCTTCTTCATGTCGTCGAGCGCGTGGCCATAGCCTTCGACCCAGATGGTGTCCGAGTTGTGGATGAAGAACGGCTCGTCGCCGAAATAGTGCAGCGCCCGCACCACGCCGCCGCCGGTGCCGAGCAGTCCGTCGCTCTCGTCGGAATAGATGATCTCGACATCCTTGCGGCCGGCGAGATGGGCTTTGATCATCTCGGCCTTGTAGTGCAGGTTGACCACGATCGAGGTCACGCCGGCGTCCACCAGCCGGTCGATGGCGTGGTCGAGCAGGGTCCGGCCGGAAACTTCCACCAGCGGCTTGGGACGCGTATCGGTCAGCGGCCGCATCCGGGTGCCGAGACCCGCGGCCATGATCATCGCACGCGTCGGTAAACTCATGTCAGGCTCCTTGGTTCGGGACGCCTCGCGCCGCGAACGGTATCGTCCGATCATACCACGATTTGAGCTCCGCCAAGGCCGGATGCGTAAGATCGTTATTCAGATACGACCACACTCTGGGCAGAAGGTCGAGATAGCGGGCCTTGCCGTCGCGCCGCGCCAGCCGTGCAAAAATGCCGACGATCTTGGTGTTGCGCTGGGCGGCGTAGACGGCCATCTCCAGCGCAAACGCATCGCCGTCGACCGGCGTGCCTTGTGCCTGCATTTTGTCAAGGTAATGCGACAGCGTCAGCCGGCCGGTTGCGGCGGACACGTCGCGGCGGGCGTCTTCCACCAGCGAGATCATGTCGTAGGCGGGTGAGCCGGCGACGCCGTCCTGGAAATCGATCAGGCCGACGCGGGCGGCGCCGTCGCGCCCCGGCATCCACATCAGGTTCTGGGCGTGATAGTCGCGGTGGACGAACACCGGGCGGGTGTTCAGCACCGGCGCCAGCACGGCGCGCCACAAGCCATGGAACTCGGCAAGTTCGTCGGCGGTGGCGGAGCGGCCGAGCCCGACCGGGAAGAACCATTCGGTCAGCAGGTCCACTTCCGCCAGCAGCGCGGTCTCGTCATAGGCGTGCAGCACCTTGTCGGGCGGCAGCACCGCCGGCGCGGTATCGGCGTGGATGCGGGCGAGCACCTCGGCGGCGCCCTGGTAAAGCTCGGTCTCGGAAACACCCTTGGCGAGGGAGTCGGTGAAAAGGTCGGCGCCGAGGTCTTCCATCAGCACATAGCCGTTTGGCGCGTCGGCGGCATAAATCTCCGGCGCGGAGAGGCCGAGGCCGGTCAGATAGTTTGCGGCGGCCACAAACCGTCCGCAGTCGGCACCGGCTAGCCGCGCCACGGCGTTGTAGCCGAGGGCCTGACGCTCGGCCGGGGTGGCATTGGCGGCAGCGGTGGGGGCTTCGGCGCCTTGCGGCTGGTCCATCAGCAGCGCGGTCTTGTCGCCGCGGACGAGGCGGATGTAGCGGCGGGTAGAGGCATCGCCGGTCAAGGGCTGGCGTTCGGCATCGGCCCAGCCGGCGGATTTCAGGAAAGCATCAATCGAGCGATCAGACGGCACGTTACAATCCCCGCAAAAGCCTCGCCCAGCGCGCCGGTCCAGTGAGATCGGCCTGGCGTGATTGGGCATCCGGCATGGTCAACAAAACGGTAAGAGCATCATCGGGCAGCAGCCCCCCAGCGCGTTCCGGCCATTCGACCAGCACGGCGCCGTCTTCCAGCGCCTCGTCCAGACCCAGTTCGGCGATTTCGCGCGGGTCCTCGAGGCGGTAGAGATCGTAGTGGCGCACGACGAGCCGCGGCGCCTCATAGGTCTGCACCAGGGTGAAGGTCGGGCTCGGCATCGGCCCGGTAAGGCCGAGGGCGGTCAGGATGCCGCGCGCCAAAGCCGTCTTGCCGGCGCCGAGGTCGCCCTTGAGCGCCACCAGGTCGCCGGGCTCGAGCGCCGCCGCAATCCTGGCCCCGAGGGCGGCGGTGGCGGCCAGGTCGGGCAACGCGAGGCGGGCGGTAAACGGCGAATCCGGGTTCATTTCCCAGGTTTTAGCCCGCCCGCTCCGGCGCCTCAACGAGACCAATTCGGGAATGATTGCGGGGCGGGCGCCGGCGTGTTACCCGGCCGCCATGAGCCAGATCGTCATTATCGGAGCAGGACAGGCGGGAGCCCAAGCGGTTGTCAGCCTGCGCAGTGAAGGATTTACCGGCGCCATCACCATGGTGGGCGACGAGGCGTTCGTGCCCTATCAGCGCCCGCCGTTGTCGAAGGCCTATCTGATGGGCACCTTCGCGCGCGAGCGGCTGTTCCTCAAACCGGAACATGCCTACGCGGAAGCCGGGTGCAATCTGATCTTGAACGCCAGCGCCACGGCAATCGATCGCGGCGCCAAGACGGTCACGCTGAACGACGGCCGGGTGCTCCCCTATGATCAACTGCTGATTGCCACCGGCACGCGCATCCGCCCGATCACCTGTCCAGGCGCAACGCTGCCGGGCATCCATTACTTGCGCAGCATCGCCGACGTCGATGGCCTGCAGCCCGAGATCGTCGCCGGGAAGAAACTCGCCGTGATCGGCGGCGGCTTCATCGGCTTGGAAGTGGCGGCGGTCGCCAAGAAGCACGGGCTGGACGTCACCGTGTTCGAAGCGCTCGACCGTGTCATGGCGCGGGCGGTGTCGAAGCCGGTGTCGGATTTCTTCGAAGCCACCCATCGCGCCGCCGGCGTGAAGATCGTGACCGGAACCGGTGTGGAAGGCTTCGAGGGTGCGGTCAGCGCCGTGCGCGCCGGCGGCAAGCTTTATCCCGCCGATGTCGTGCTGGTCGGGATCGGCGTCTTGCCCAACAGCGAAATCGCCGCCGCCGCGGGCATCGAATGCAAGAACGGCATCGTCGTCGACAGACACGCGCGCACCTCGGACCCGGATGTGTTCGCGGCGGGCGATGTCACCTGGCACGAGGGGCGCGACGGAGGCTGGCTGCGTTTGGAAAGCGTCCAGAATGCCATCGACCAGGCCAAGATCGCTGCGAGCGCCATGGCCGGCAAGCCGCGCGAGTACAGCGAAGTGCCGTGGTTCTGGTCGGACCAGTACGACCTCAAACTCCAGATTGCCGGCCTGACCCGTCCCGGCGATGTGCAGGTGGTGCGGGGCGATCCGGCGGCGCGCAAATTCGCGGTGTTCCATCTGCGTGATGGCGCCGTCGCCGCGGTGGAGGCGGTCAACAGCGCGCCGGAATATCTGGTCGGCCGCAAACTGATCGCCGAGCGCGCCCGCGTCGCGCCGGAACGGCTCGGTGATATGTCGGTGCCGATCAAGAACGTGATGTAATCCCTTTCCCTTACCGCATCACCCGCGTCTCCGGCACGGGACCATAGGACGGCGAGGCGCCGACCAGACGGACCTCGAAGCGGTCGAGCACGATCCCTGGGTCAAGCGCGGTGACGGTCAGCGTGTGCGCCCCCGGCTTGAGGGCGATATCGTGCAGCGCCACCTCGGCGGCATTGTCGAGCACGTTCTGCCGCCACTTGGCGCCGTAATAGACGATGCTGAAGTCCAGCACCTTGGCGGGCGCGCCGTCGAGCGACACCGCAATCCGCAAGTGGTCGGCCTTGGTGATCGGGAAGGTCGGCAGAGCGATCACCCGGATGGTGGCGATCTCGTCGATGACGTAATTCGGGAAGCTGTAATCGCGATCCTGCGGGCCGGTGGCGAAGCGATAGGTCACGCGCGGCGCTTTTGCCATCGCATTCACATCGGCGGGATCGACCGGCTTCAGGTCGAGGCTCGACTGCAGGCCGGCATCGACATGCCCGACGCCGGCGAGCACGTTCCAGGCGCCGGATTTCTCGTCGGCATGGCTGGCATAGATCGACACCACGCCCTGGGAATCGACAAACGACGCCGGCGTGGTCATCGGCGGGGCGATGCGCACATGCACCGGCAGCGGCTGCTTGCCGGCACTGCAGGTGAGGGTGACGGTACCTTCGCCCTGCAGCGGCGCCTTCGACCAATCGACCGATACCATGATGCGACGCTCGTAGGTCTTGGTGGCGGTCGAGAAATGGCCGGCATCGCGACTGATCTTGATCCACGGTGCGCTGGCGGCGGCAGTCCAGTCTTCGTCGATCGGCTGGCTCGTGAAGACGTCAAGATAATAGCTGCGGGTGCCGAGTTCGTGCTTGAACGTCGGTAGCGTCGGTGTCCACCAGCCGACGTCGTCGAAATAGCCGCCGCCTTCCACCTGCACGCCGCACTTGGACGCATCGGCGGGCGCGCGCCACGCCGGCACATAGGGGGCTTCGAAATTCGGCAGCGCGTGGGCGTATTGCTCGACCTCGCCGTTCCATTTGCCGCCTTCGATTTCGGTGTTGTAGCGGCGGGTTGCGGTGGTGATCCGGTCCTGCATCGCGGCAGCTTCTTCGGCGTAGACGTTGGCGCTGGCGCGATGCTGCAGGCCGTATTCGATCGACTTGTCGAGGTCCAGCTGGCGAAGGCTCATGGCGCCGCCGGCTTCCACCGTATACTGAACGAGTTCATAGAAGGCGGACTTGCGGTCGTCTGGCATCGTCGCCATCTGCTGGTCGGATTCGGCCATGATGGCCTTGTAGGTGCCGGCACGCCGCCCATTCTCGTCGCCGAAATCGAGGATGTTGAAGGCACCTTGCCTGACCGGGGATTCCGGGAAGGTAGTCGAGAACGACGCCAATTCCGGATTCTTGTCGAAGGCGAGCCGGTAATAGGTTGCCATGATGCGGGCGACGGCGTCGCGATGCTCAGGGCCGAAATTCTTCCCCGCCCAGTCGCGCAAATAGGCATCGACGCTTTCCGGCTTGGCGAAGGCATCGACATCGAAGGCCATCGCCAGGAAGAACTCGTTTAGATATTCCACCGGCTTGATCGAGCCGACGTTCAGCACCCACAGATTGCGGGCGTTGAAATGATAGGCCTTGGTCATCTCCTCCCACATCAGAGACGGGCTGGTGGAGCCGAGCCACAGATAGGCCGCCGGCGCGCCCCAGAAGGTGGCGTGATAATAGACGCCGGCGCCGCCGGAGCGCTGCCGCTCGGCGGCATTGTCGAGCTGCATGATGTAGCCGAAATTGTCCTCCGACCAGTTGAGGATGATGTCGTCTGGCAGCTTGATGCGGCCGGTGTTGTAGGCGGGCGTGATCTCCTTGTAGGGCGTGAACACCTGCGGAATCTGGTCGGCCGGCTTGCCCAGAACTTCGCTGAGGATCTTGCGCTGCTCGGCAATGGCGTCGGAAACAACGTCCGCCATCTTCTCGGGCGTGTCGGCGCCCTGCATCGGGAAGTCGTCGGCGCCCCTGAGGCCGACGGTATAGAGATTGTCATAGGTTCCGAAGCGGCGCACCACTTCGCGCCAGTATTCAATCATGTTCTGTTTGTTGACGAGCCAGTTGTATGGCCCGCGCACCTTGGGGTCCCATTCGGCGGAATTGGCGCGCAGCAGCATCTCCACATGCGAGGAGCCGCGCACGATGGCGTAGTCGCGGGCGAGGTCGTAGTCCTCGGGATAGGTGTTGAACACCGGGTCCTTCGGGTTCATTGCCGGCCACAACAGATTCGCCTTCAGCCGCCACATCAGTTCGAACACGCGCCCGTAGGTCTTGGGTCCGATGCCGTGACGCTCGGGCTCGAAAGTCTCGGCCGCCCATTTGTGCAGATTGTTGGAATTGATGAAGAAGCCGCGGAACTTCACCGACGGCTCCTTGGAATAGCGCGGCGAGGCGTCGACCGCGATGCGATTGGTGCGGCGGGTCTTGACGTCGGCCCACCACTGCCAGGGCGACACGCCCATTTCGCGGGTCAGATCGATCACGCCCCAAATAGTGCCGCGCACGTCGGAGCCGAAAATCAGCAGCGCTTTCTGTTTCGCGTTCCCCGGCGCGGGGATCACGGCCCGACCGTAGGTTTCCCATTTGCCGTCGATGGCGGCCGTCGAAATCGCGTTCTTCCTGAGCAGCGCTGCGATCTCGGGCGCCGAGGCAAGGCCGACGATAATGCGCGCATTGGCGGTGCCCGCTTGCACCGACGGGGTGCGGCCGGTGAGGTCGTGCAAGTCGCGTGCGAGCAGCGCGGCCGCCTTCTGGATAGGCTTGTCGCCGACATAGGCGATCGGTGCGACGGTCTTGCCGTCGAACAGCGTCAAATCCGCCGCGCAGGCAGGCGTGGCAACGATAAGGAGAGTGGCGAAGAAAGTACCCGCAAAACGCATGGCGCGACCTCGGTCCGGCATCGTCGTTACGACGAAGTGGCGCGCACATTCCCTACGGTCATATACCCGCAACCGGTGCATTTGGATCAAGAAGGTGTGACTCACACCATCTCGCGTTCGCGTTCCGCCGGCGGCGGCGGCGGGGTGTCGTGGATGCGGCGCGGGAAGTGGCAGCGCACCAGGGTGCCGATGGCCTGTTTGCCCTTCATGCCATTGCCGCTGTCGATCTCGACCCAGCCGTCGTGCAGTTCGACGAAGCGGTTGACGAGGGCGAGGCCGAGACCGGCGCCGCCGCGTTGACCCGCGGCCGACTTGGCGGAGAATTTCTCGAACGCGCGGGCGCGCATTTCGGGGTCCATGCCGGGGCCGTCGTCGCGGACCCAGACCTGCACGTCTTCGCCGTCGATGCGCCCGCCCAGCACGATGGTGCCGCCCTTGGGCGTGAACTTGAAGGCGTTGGACAGCAGATTGAACACCACCTGCCGCACCCGCCGCGCATCGGCGAGGAAGAAGCCGGCGTCCTCGCGGCAATCGATCTTCAGCGCGAGCCCGACCTTGCCGCCCCATTCGTGGGCGTGGCTCGCCACTTCGCTCAACATCGGGAACAGGTCGATGCGCTCGAGTTCAAGCCGCAGCCCGCCGGATTCGATCATGGCGAGGTCGAGGATATCGCTGACCAGGCTGGTGAGCGTCGATGACGCCTGCATAATATCCTTGATGTAGCCGGTCTGGCGCAGATTGAGCGGCCCGAATTCCTCCGACGCCAGCAGTTGTGCGAATCCGGCGATGGTGGTGATCGGCGTGCGCAGTTCGTAGCTGACGTTCCTGATGAAATCCGATTTCAGCCGGTCGGCGGCTTCGAACGCCTCGGCCCGCTCGCGCAGGACATGCTCGATGCGGAAGCGGTCGGTGACGTCGGAGAAGGTGGCGAGCGTGGCACCATCGGGCAGCGGCGACAGGCCGAGCGCCAGGATGGAGCGGTCGTTGCGCTCGATTTCGCCCATGTGGCGGTCGGTTTCGGCGCCGGCGACGATGGCCGCGATCAGCCGCTCCCACACCGGCGTTTCGCCCCACTTCTCGGCGCAGGCCGCCGCGATGGCGCGCACATGCGGCTCTTCGTCGAGGTCCTTGTCGGTGAGGCTCCACAGTTTCGCGAAGGCGGCATTGTGCAGCTTGAGCCGGCCATCGGGGCCGAACACCGCAACGCCTTCCAGCAGCGTGTCGAGCGTCGCCGACTGCACCTGGATCAGCGTCTTGTACGACGTCGCCAGCGACAGCTTTTCGGTGACGTCTTCATAGAGGAAGGTGAGGCCGCCGAACGGATGCGGCTGGGCGACGACGCGCAAGGTCTTGCCGCCGGGCACATGCCACAAATCCTCGGACGGATAATCGCGCGCCGTCTTGTAGAGTTCGAGCCGCTCGTTTTTCCAGCCGCGATAGTCGCGCTGTTCGGGGAGTTTGCGTTCCTCGCGCAGGCGGTCGAGGATTTCGGCGTCCGACGGATTGCGATTGAGCCACTTCTCCGGCAGGTCCCACAGCGCGACATAGGCGCGGTTGTAGAACTGCAGTTTCTGGTCCGGCCCGAAGATCGCAACCGCCGTCGCCAGCTTGTCGAGCGTGTCGGTGTGGGCGTCGATGTGCTGCTGCAGCTTGGCTTCGCCGGCGGCCACTTCGGTGACGTCGGAGGCGGTGCCGATGATGCCGGTCTCGGTCGGAATTTCGCTGATCTGCAGGGCACGGCGCAGGCCGCCGATCACCGCGTAGCGCTTGGCTTCGATCGGTTCGCCCTGGCTGCGCGCGGTGGCGGCGAGATCGCGTTCGGTCTTTTCCAGCGCGCCTTGCGAGCGGGCGGCGGTTTCGACATCGGGGGCGCCGGTGGTTTCGAGATACGCCTGATTGCCCCAGATCAGCGCCAGCGTCTTGTCGCGCATCCACACCGGAACCGGCAGCGCGTTGAGGATGCCGCGGAAGTCGAGCGACTGCGCTTCCGGCGCCGGCTCGATCCACACCGCTGCTTGGCCGCCGACGGCGCGGCCGCGCAAGGTCACGGTTCGCCCGACGGCATCGCGCGCCGGCAGGGTGAAGGAGGCGCCGCGCTCGCTGAGATCGTCGAGGGCCTTCGACAGCGCCGTGGCGTCGGGACCCTTGAGGCAGGAGTCCAACTGCGCTTCGGCACCGCCGTAGGACAGCGGGCCTTCATTGTCGCGACCCCATACGATCAGCGCATCGCGGCTGACATCGAGCAATGCGTCGCGCTCGCCGACCGCCGCGCGCTGGCGCGCGCCGGCATTGCGCAACTGCCGCTTCAGGCGAATGGTGCGGCGCTGTTCCATCAGTGCCCAGGCGCCAGCCGCCACGGCCAGCGCCACGGCGCCGGTGGCAATGCCGGTGAGTATCATTGCCGTTTGGTCAAGCGGCAGCGTGGGTTCTCCGGCCATCGCCGGACCCGTCACGCATGCGGCGCAGGCCGCAACCGATAGGAGAAGTCTCCCTCGCATTACCCACGTTTCCGGTGTTCTTTTATGTCCCATTCGGGACTGCCCCGGGTACCACCTGAGGACGCCCCATGCGCCGAATCAGTGTGGAATCAACATGATACGGGCATTAACCCTCCGCGCAACACCTTGTGGTTAAAAAAGTGTTAAAGCGCAGATGTAGGGTGCTACCCAGCCGTTGGGACGGTTTCCAAATCCTGAGTCAAATCAGTGGTCTAAAAACTCAGGCTACGGAAAGAACGCCCGCCAAAAAATTTTTGGCGGACTCGCGTTAAGGAGTTCTTTACGCAACCGAAAAAGCCACCGCCTGCGATTCGCTGCCTCAGGAGTGTTACTTAGAGTCAGTGCACCACCACGCTGACCGGCGCCAAGCCCGGGCGGAATGCCGTCTTCACGGTGGCGGTGCGGCCGCCGGCGGTGACCGTGATGGTGTAGTCGCCGTAAAAGGCCCTCAGCGAGGTGGTGCCGTCGGCCGCGGCGGTGC
Organism: Rhizomicrobium sp.; assembly: GCF_056722145.1. Lineage (NCBI taxonomy): Bacteria > Pseudomonadati > Pseudomonadota > Alphaproteobacteria > Micropepsales > Micropepsaceae > Rhizomicrobium > Rhizomicrobium sp. The sequence goes on from NZ_JBWZET010000013.1 coordinate 10,982, forward strand.
GGGTCTCGTCGGTCCACCAGTCGTGGTAGATCAGCTTCTTCCACACCTTGTAGTTCGGCTTCTCCGACCAGTCGCGGCGCAGCAGGGCGGCGTTGTCGTGATGCTCATTACCTTCCCACCAGCCCCACAGCACGAAGGCGTCGGCTGCGGGATGGCTGAATACGGCGGTGAGGGCGTCGCGGGTGAAATCGGCCTGCGCCTCTTCGTCGGGTGTATCGACGGTGAACTCGGTGATTTCCAATGGCAGCTTGTAGCGCGCGAATTCGTCCATCACGGCGATGATGCGGGCCGGATCGGTGAGGTCGGCGCCGAAATGGCCCTGCAGGCCGATGCCGCTCACCGGCACGCCCTTCGCCAGCATGTCCTCGATCCAGGCGTGATAGAAGGCGAGGTTTTTCTCGTTGTGGCCACCGCCGGAGATGATGCCGTACTCATTGACGAACAGCTCGGCTTTCGGCGCCAGCTGATGCGCGGTGCGGAAGGCATCGGCGAAGATGTCGGGACCGGCGATGTCGGGAATGTAGTGGCCGTCGCGCGGCTCGTTGACGACATCCATGGCATAGGCGCCATAGTGCGCCGCAATCGGCACGACATCGCGGACATGATCGAGGATCGCCGCCCGCGCCGCCGCGGGATCGCCGGCCAGCGCCTTGATGTGCTTGGGGGTGATGTCCTCGCGCGGATAGATCACGGTGTGGGCGCGGAAGTCATAGCCATTCTGCTGCAGCCAAGCCATCGACGCGATGTAGTTGGCGCGCCATTCCGGCCGGTACCAGCCCCAGTCGCCCCAATAGATCGGCGAGGTGGCGAAGTTGAAGCTGTCGCGGAAACTCTGGCGCAGCTTGTCGGCATCGGGACCGCTGGCGTTGGCGAGATTGTGCCCGACGAACGAGCCGAAGCGAAAGGCGTGCCGGGTCATCGCGATGTGCACCGCAGCGCCCGGCACCGGCTTGCCACTGGCATTGGTCACGCGCACCGAGAAATCGCCCATGCGGATGGCGCGGATACGGGCGGCCGCCGCGGCACGCCACGGCGCATCGGCTTCGCGTCCGGGATAGGTGATGCGGCTCACCGGCAATTGCGCCAGCGCCACGCCGGGGCCGAGGTCGAGCACGAACACCGGTCCGAGATCGATGGTCTGGCGGCGGATGCCGACATGGGCGGTGACGATGGCGCTGCCGGCGGGCAGGTCTTCCGGTGCCACCGCCGAGGCATAGAACAGGCGCCATTGGCCGAGCGGCGCCAGCGCTCCGGTGCCGACCGCGACGGTCCACGGTGCGCCCTTTCCTTGAAGGTTGACCGCGGAGAGGATGCCCGACTGGCTTTCGTCGCTGGACTCCACGGCGCGGGCATAGAAGGCAAGGAACAGCACATCGCCTTTGCGCACCGCGCCGCCGACCGCGCCGATGGTGCCGGCGGAATAGCCTTCGCCCGGCGCCGAGACCTTGATGCGCCACGCCATGCCGCCCGGCACCGCGTCGTCGGCGATGGTCTCATGGGTCTGGTTGGCGCCATAGATGGAGACGGCACCGGGATCGTTGAGCAGCGTGCCCGCGACCGGCAGCTGCGTCCGCAACCGCGCCAGCTCGTCGCCATAAGACCCGGCAACCGCCGACGTGCACACCAACACCAGCGCCGCAACCACATAAACCAGCCGCATGAACCCCTCCGCCGCTTCGACGGGGCACCATAACAGCGTTGCGGGATGGCGAAAACGCACTGTCAGCGCACGATCACCTCAAAGGCCCTAAGCGAAACCTCGCCGCGGCCCTGGGTTACCTCGTTACCGAGTTCGACGCTGGTGAGGTAGGCACCGCGCGCGAGCAAGCCGCGCCGCATCAATTCGTCGAGGAAAGGCCTTGTGTCGAGTTCGCCCTTCAGAACCGGCGTGCGGGCGACAAACTGCACCAGCGGCCAGGTGAAGGGATCGGGGCCGGTCACCATGCCCTGGTCCTTCTTCAGCCACAGGTCGAAGGTGGTGCCGGCCGCTTCCACCGCACCGATCTTTTCGCCGGTCGGCGCCTGTCCGTGGGCGACATTCCAGACCATGATTTCGAGCGCGATGTTCTTCTGCACAGCCGGCAGCTTCGACTCCGCCCACAGCGAGAACGCCATGTTGTAGATGCCGTCGGCCTTCAGATCGATGTCGAAGCGGATGAGGGGCGCTTTTTCGCCGGCCGGGAAAGGAAAATCTGCACGCAGGACTTGCGGCGCATCCCACGGCTTGTCGCCGCAAACGATCTCGGGCATCGACAGCACGGCCGTGCCGGCTGCCTTCCAGGTCCATCCCGGCAGCATTTTGCCGTCGCGGTTTTCGGCAAAGATCGTCTGCGCGAATCCCGCGGGCGTGTGTGGCGGGTCCCAGACATTGTTGACCAAGGCGCAATCGCCAACTTGCAATCGCGCATTCGGTTTGTCCGAAGCAACGCGCTCAAATTGCGCGACGACCAGCTTGTGGGGATCGAGACCGGGAAGAGTCTGTGCCGACGCCACGCTGCCGAATGCCAGAACGCCCAAAATCGCCGCTGCGAACCGCATAGCCGTCTCCCCCCTAAGAATGGCGGCGCCAGTCTACAGCGGCTGACCGGCGCAACCAATGCTGTCGGCGGACGTCGCCCTCAGAGCCCGGTGTCGATCTGCAGGTGGCGCAAGTCTTCCAGCAGGCTCGGGCCGGTCGGGGTCCAACCGAGTACGGCGCGCGTCTTGGCGCTCGAAGCCGGCATGTCGACACCGGCGAACATTGCCATCCAGCCGAAGAAGGCCGGCGCATCGTCCGGGCTGATCGACTTGACGGGCAGGCTCAGGCGTTGGGCGATGGTCTCGGCCACGGCGCGCATGCTCACGCCCTCTTCGGCGACGGCATGATAGCGCGCGCCCCGTTCACCCTTTTCGAGCGCCAGCCGGTAGAGGTGCGCGACATCGAGAACGGCCGCCGCGCACCAGCGGTTCGAGCCGTCGCCGATGTAGGCGCAGAAGCCCTTCTCGCGATAGATCTGGACCGCGTAGGTGATGAGGCCTTGCCGGGTCGTATCGTGGACTTGCGGCAGGCGCACCACCGATGCCGTCACGCCGTCATCGGCAAGCGCCATCGCCGTGGCTTCGGAGGCGCGCGGGAAATTCTGCGCCGGACGGTCGTCTTCGGTTGCCACCCGGCCCGGCGCCAACAGGCCGACACCGCCCGTCACCAAGAACGGCCGGTCAGACCCTTTCAGCACCGAACCGATCGCGAGAATGGCGCGGCGGTCGAGTTCGCTGTTTTCCGCAAACTTGGAAAAATCGTGATTGAAGGCGAGATGGATGACGCCATCGCAGTCCGCCGCGCCGTGCTTGAGGCTGTCGAGGTCTTCGAGTGTGCCGGGCTCAACCTCGGCGCCGGTTGCCGCCAGCGCCGCCGCTTTGGCCTCGTCGCGGTAAAGGCCGAGCACCTGATGGCCGGCAGCGATCAGTTCTTTGGTCACGGCCATGCCGATGAAGCCGGTCGCACCTGTCACGAATACGCGCATGGGGAAGGTCTCCTTGGGTTGAGACATATCTGGTGGCGCATGGTATCCTGGTAAAGTAGTGACTTTATCATGGTATAATTGGTAACAGGATGAGCGATCAAAACCTGCTCGGGGCCTATCTGAAAGACCGGCGCGCCAAGCTCGATCCGGCCGCGCTCGGATTTTCGTCGGGACGCCGCCGCACCAAAGGCCTGCGCCGCGAGGAGGTCGCCCAGCGCGCCAACATCAGCCCTACCTGGTACACCTGGCTCGAGCAGGGGCGGGGCGGAGCGCCGTCGGCCGATGTGCTCGATCGCATCGCGCGGGCGCTGATGCTGACCGAAGTCGAGCGCGAGCATTTGTTTCTGCTGGGGCTCGGCCGGCCGCCGGAAGCGCGCTTCAAGAAGAACGACGCCGTCACGCCGCGGCTGCAGCGCGTGCTCGATGCGCTCAATCCGGTGCCGGCGCTGATCCGCACCGCGATCTGGGACGTGCTGGCGTGGAACAAGGCCGCCAGCGTGATGATGATCGACTACAGCACGCTGGCGCCCGATCAGCGCAACATCCTGCGCCACATCTTCCTCGATCCCAACGCCCGCGCCGCGCAGCGCGATTGGGAAAGCGTGGCGCGGTTTGCACTCGGCTCGTTCCGTGTGGAAGCGGCGCGGGCGGGCGCGGCGGCCGACATCGAACCGCTGGTCGCCGAACTCAGCCGCCTCAGCCCCGACTTCAAGCGGATGTGGGAAGCCAATGTCGTGCAGGGGCCCCACGGCGACGCGGTCAAGCATATCCGCCATGCGGTGCTGGGGACGCTCGCCTTTGAGTTTTCCACCTTCGCCGTCGACGGCCGCACCGATCTCAGCATGATGGTCTACAATCCGGCGACCACGGCGGACGCGGAGAAGATCAAGTCGCTGCTGTAGTGCGCCGAACGCCTGAATCCGAGCGTTAGTTCTTGGCGGTCACCAGTTTCCCGGCTTCGTCGTAGGCAAACGGGGTATGGCTCACCAGGATGCCGTTGCGATCGACCATGTCTTCGCTGACGACATTGCCGTTTGCGTCATAGCTCAAACGCACGGCGGCGAATTTCCACGGCGCGTTCACCACTTTGCCGTCGAGGCCATAATAGGTGAGGCCGAGCAGGTTGCCACTGGCGGCGAAAACGTCCTTGTAGCAGGCGATGCCCATCGGGCTGTTCTCGATCTCCAGTCTGTCGCTCAGATTGCAATGCTCGTCGACATGGCCGTCGGCAGTGAATGTGAAAGCGGAGATGTGGAACGGGAAGGTCGGCGCCATCGCAGCGAGGCCGCCTTTCAGGTCAAAGCGCCGCTCGATGATGCGGTCGCCGCGCTTCTCCCAGGCGTAGCGCGCGATGTGCCAGTTGGATTCCATCGGCTGGCCGCGAAGATCAAGGAATTCGAGACTGGTCTTGAAGCCGGTCCGATCGTACGAATAGATCTCTTCATACACCTCGCGCAGATTGCGGACCCGGTTGCCGGCCTTGTCATAGAAGCGGTGAGCTTCCTTGCCGCCCTGGTAGGTGATCGTCGTGCGGAACGCGCCGAGGTGGGTCAGCGGGTGATTGTGCCAGCCTTCCGAACTGAAGTTGCGGATTTCAATCACCCGCGACTGGGCGTCGGTGACGAACTCATAATGCTCGACCGATTTGGCCTGTTCGGCGCTGATTTCGTCCGTACCCGCGTAGGCGAGATAGGGCGTCTGGTGATTGAGCGGAAGGTGGCGGAAATAGTGCACCGGCGGTTCGGCCAGCGCCGCGGCGGCAAACACGGGCAGCATCAGCGCGAGGTGCTGCAATATCACGGCGGTGCGGCGGCGATGTCCAGGCATGGCGATGTCCCCCTTGATGATCCTCGCCGGCGCGGCGGTCAGCAAATGTGATGTAGGTCGGCCGGGCCGTCGCGCCAATCACGTTTTCGTCAGTCGGCACGGCGCCAACGAAAACGCCTCCCCCTCGGGTGAAGGGGAGGCGTTCGTTTGGCGCGGCCGGACGGCTTAGTAGCGGTACGTTTCTGCCTTGAACGGGCCCTGTTCGGCGACGCCGATATAGGCGGCCTGCTTGGGGCTCAGCGTGGTCATGTGGGCGCCGACCTTGGCGAGGTGCAGCATGGCGACCTTTTCGTCGAGGGTCTTGGGCAGCACATAGACTTTCTTCTCGTACTTGCCCTGATTACAGAACAGTTCGATCTGGGCGAGGCTCTGGTTGGTGAAGCTGGCGCTCATCACGAAGCTGGGGTGGCCGGTGGCGCAGCCCAGATTCACCAGCCGGCCCTCGGCCAAGAGAATGATGCGGTGACCGTCGGCGAACTCGATCTCGTCGACCTGCGGCTTGATGTTGTTCCATTTGAGATTGCGCAGGGACGAAACCTGGATCTCGGAATCGAAGTGGCCGATGTTGCAGACGATGGCGCGATCCTTCATCGCCCGCATGTGATCGATGGTGATGATGTCGACGTTGCCGGTGCAGGTGACGAAGATGTCGGCCTTGGGGGCGGCATCTTCCATGGTGACGACTTCATAGCCTTCCATCGCCGCCTGCAGGGCGCAGATCGGATCGACTTCGGAGACCATCACGCGGCAACCGGCCTGGCGCAGGCTGGCGGCCGAACCCTTGCCGACATCGCCGAAGCCGCACACCATCGCGACCTTGCCCGACATCATGACGTCGGTGGCGCGGCGGATGCCGTCGACCAGCGATTCACGGCAGCCGTACAGATTGTCGAACTTCGACTTGGTGACGCTGTCGTTGACGTTGATCGCCGGGAAGAGGAGCGTGCCGTCCTTTTCCATCTGATAGAGGCGATGCACGCCCGTGGTGGTCTCTTCGGTGACGCCCTTAATGTTCTTGGCGATGGCCGTATAGAAGCCCGGCTTGGAAGCGAGGCGCTGCTTGATCGCCGCGAACAGGACTTCTTCTTCCTCGCAGGTCGGCTTGTCGAGGAAGGCGGTGTCGCCGGCTTCAGCGCGCACGCCGAGGTGGATCAGCAGGGTGGCGTCGCCGCCGTCGTCGAGGATCATGTTCGGCGTGCCGCCGTCGGCCCATTCGAAGATGCGGTGGGTATAGTCCCAATAGTCGGTGAGGCTCTCGCCCTTGATGGCGAAGACCGGAACGCCGGCGGCGGCGATGGCGGCGGCGGCATGGTCCTGCGTCGAATAGATGTTGCAGGAGGCCCAGCGGATGTCGGCGCCGAGCGCCTTCAACGTCTCGATCAGCACCGCCGTCTGAATCGTCATATGCAGCGAGCCGGCGATCCTCGCGCCCTTCAGCGGCTGCTTCGGGCCGAATTCAGCGCGGGTCGCCATAAGGCCCGGCATCTCCGTCTCGGCGATCGCTTTTTTATTTAGGAAAAAGGAGGGCAATCG